>CBIHMD010000089.1:0-8283 GCA_966210655.1 uncultured Thalassospira sp. | reverse complement strand
CGCAAAGAGGCCTCAAGGCTTGACGAAGCCGCCCGCGCGGGCTGGCTTTATTATTGCGCCGGGAACACACAGGACGAAATCGCCACCAAACTTGGCGTTTCACGCCCCACCGCACAACGTCTGGTATCGGCTGCCATCAGCGAAGGCCTGGTCAAGGTGCGCCTTGATCATCCGATTGCACATTGCATGGAACTGGCCGCTTCGCTGTGCAAGGAATACGGTCTTGCCAATTGTGATGTGGTGCCGACCGATCCCGCCGCCCCCGATGCCATGTTTGGCATGACGCAGACGGCTGCGACCTATCTTGAACGCGTTCTGCAATCCCCTGATCCCAAGATCATCGCGGTGGGCACGGGGCGCG
The DNA here is from genome assembly GCA_966210655.1 of uncultured Thalassospira sp. Classification (GTDB taxonomy): domain Bacteria; phylum Pseudomonadota; class Alphaproteobacteria; order Rhodospirillales; family Thalassospiraceae; genus Thalassospira. Next base: position 7,922 of record CBIHMD010000089.1, on the reverse strand, counting down.
CCATGCGTGGCATGGTCGACGAAGTTCAACGCGTCGATGCCCGCCATCACAAGATCGTATCGCTGGTCGGGACAATTGCCCATGATGGTGCTGCAAGTTTCTATGATGCGGTTATCGATCTCGCGGATCGCACCCGTGCGCCGCATTATCCGTTACCGATCCCGGTGATTGTCGAAAATGCCGATGTCCGCGCCCAGATGCAGCAGCAACCCCCGATGGACAATATCATGCATCTGGCTGCCAAGGCCGATGTCCGCTTTGTCGGTGTGGGTGATCTTGGTGCTGATGCGCCGCTTTATATTGATGGCTTCATCAGCAAGGATGAATTGCGATCCCTGCAAAAAAACGGCGGCATCGGTGAAGTTGTCAGTTGGTCATTCGATGAAAACGGCGTGATCCTTGATCACGACGTCAACCATCGCGTCACCAGTGCGCCGATCCATATTCCGGCACAAAATACAATTGCTGTCGCCAAGGGTGCGAAAAAAGTTGCCGCGATTCGCGGGGCGATGCGCGGCAAACTGATCACGACGCTGATCACGGACGAAGCCACCGCCGAGGCTTTGCTGCAAAACTGATCGCCGCAAAACACGTTTTGAATCAATACGGAAATCAGCCCCGTCAGATCTTTTGGCGGGGTTTTCTTGTTGCAGCGCAAAAACGATTTCGTTTGACAAAGCTGCCTCAAATTGAGTGAATGCTCATTACCTGAACAAATGATCAAACGGGCAAGATAATTTGCCCATCGGGTACACAGTCCTTTGGGAGGAACTATGAAACGCGTAACGGGAGCAGCGCTTTGCGCGCTGTTGGCAGGCGGTGTCGCATTCTCCGCCAATGCCGAAACAAAACTTACCATTGCTACCGTGAACAACGGTGACATGATCCGCATGCAGAAGCTGACGGATGACTTCACCTCCAAAAACCCCGACATTTCCCTTGAATGGGTTACGCTCGAAGAAAACACCCTGCGTCAGCGTGTCACGACCGATATCGCCACCAAGGGCGGTCAGTATGACATCATGACGATTGGCACCTACGAGGTTCCGATCTGGGCGGAAAAGGGCTGGCTGGCACCGCTTGATAAACTTGGTGCCGATTACGATACCGATGACATCATGCCTGCGATCCGCGCTGCGGTAAGCAAGGATGATCAGCTTTTTGCGGCCCCTTTCTACGCAGAAAGCTCGATGATGATGTACCGCAAGGATTTGTTTGAAAAAGCAGGCGTTTCCATCAATGGCCGCCTGACCTGGGACCAGACGCTCGACATCGCCAAAAAGCTTCATGACCCGGATAACGGTGTTTATGGCATCTGCCTGCGCGGCAAGGCCGGCTGGGGCGAAAACATGGCGCTGATCACCACCATGGGCAATGCCTATGGCGCGCGCCTGTTTGACGAGAACTGGAACCCGACCTTCGACAGCGCCGAATGGAAAAACGCCCTCGACATGTATGTCGAAATCCTCGGCAAATATGGTCCTCCGGGCGCAACCTCGAACGGCTTTAACGAAAACCTTTCGCTGTTCAACTCGGGCAAATGCGGCATGTGGATCGATGCAACCGTTGCAGCATCCTTTGTCAGCAATCCCAAAGAATCGACCGTTGCCGACAAGGTCGGCTTCACCGAAGCTCCGTGTGCTGAAACCTGCACTGGTGCCAACTGGCTCTGGGCATGGAACCTTGGCATTCCGACCGGTTCCCAGAAAGTCGAAGCCGCCCAGAAATTCATCGCCTGGGCAACGTCCAAAGACTATCTGGAACTCGTAGCCTCCAAAGAAGGCTGGGCCAACGTTCCGCCGGGTACCCGTATGTCCCTGTACGAAAACCCGAAATATCTGGAAGCCGCACCGTTTGCTGACGAGACCCTTCTTGCCATCGACAGTGCCGATCCGATCAATTCGACCATGAAGCCGAAGCCCTATGTCGGTGTTCAGTTTGCCGCTATCCCGGAATTCCAGGGTATCGGCACCACAGTAGGCCAGCAGTTCTCTGCCGCACTGGCCGGTTCCTCGACTGTTGAAGAGGCTCTTGAAGCCGCACAGTCGGGCACTGACCGCACCATGCGCAAGGCTGGTTACTACTGATGCATGACGGGCCAGTGCTCTGCTCCGTGCAATGAGTTCTGGCCTGTGCCTCCTTGACCTGATGAACTTGGGGTGGCGGCACTTCTGACCGCCACCCTCTTTCCATCCGGATCGAGGCAACAGGGACTTCAAACAGGGAGCACATCATGTCGACACGGTCCTCTACCCTGACCGGGCGCATTATGTCTGCACCGTCGATCATCGCGCTGTTTCTGTGGATGATCGTGCCGTTGGGCATGACAATTTATTTTTCGTTCCTGCGTTACAACCTTCTTTCGCCCGGTATGGAAGAATGGGTTGGCACGCTGAACTATGAATTCTTCCTGACCGACCCGGCATTCTTTGCGTCGCTTGCCAATACGCTTCTGCTCGTCGGATCGGTTCTTGTGATCACGGTGGTGGGCGGCGTTCTGCTGGGCCTGATGCTTGATCAGCCGATTTTCGGCCGCGGCATCCTGCGCCTGCTGGTGATTGCGCCCTTCTTTATCATGCCGACCGTGAATGCGCTGGTTTGGAAAAACCTTCTGATGCATCCGGTATCAGGCATGTTTGCATGGATTGCCAATTCGCTTGGTTTCCAGTCGATAGACTGGTTTTCCGAAGCCCCCCTGACCGCGATCATCATCATGGTGTCATGGCAATGGCTGCCCTTTGCCGTTCTCATTCTGCTGACCGCCCTTCAGTCGCTTGACCGCGACCAGAAGGAAGCCGCCCAGATGGATGGTGCCGGTCCCGTTTCAATATTCTTCTATATCACCCTGCCCCATCTCAGCCGTGCGATCACGGTCGTCGTGCTGATTGAAACGATCTTCCTGCTAACCGTGTTTGCCGAAATCTTCGTGACCACCGGTGGCGGTCCCGGCCTTGCAACCACGAATATCGCCTTCCTCGTCTATACGCAGGCCTTGCTGCAATACGACATTGGCGGGGCATCGGCGGGCGGTATCGTTGCTGTCGTTCTGGCAAATATCGTGGCGATCTTCCTGATCCGCCTCATTGGCAAGAATCTGGACAGGTAAGGGACACGAGATGGAAAACAAACAGACACCCCTTGGCCATATCGGTTTTTCGATCTTTGCCTGGATTGTCGGCCTTCTGATTTTCTTCCCGATTTTCTGGATGGTCCTGACCAGCTTCAAAACCGAACTTGAAGCCGTATCGATCCCGCCAAGCTTCATTTCGTTTGACTGGACGCTCGAAAACTACGCCGAGGTACAGGCACGGTCGGATTACTTCCGGTTCGCCATGAATTCGGTCATCCTCTCGGTTGGCTCCACCCTGGTGGGTCTGCTTTTTGCTGTACCCTGCGCATGGGCGATGGCATTCAATCCGACCAAACGGACCAAGGATGCCCTGCTCTGGATGCTATCTACCAAGATGATGCCGCCGGTTGGGGTATTGGTGCCGATCTATCTGGTGTTCCGCGACTGGGGCCTGCTTGATACCCGGTTCGGTCTGATCATGGTTCTGTTCCTGATGAACCTGCCGATCATGGTCTGGATGCTTTACACCTATTTCAAGGAAATTCCGTCCGATATCCTTGAAGCCGCCCGCATGGATGGGGCCACCCTGCCCAAGGAAATCATCTTTGTGCTGTTGCCAATGGCGGTTCCGGGCATTGCATCGACCATGCTGCTCAACATCATCCTGGCCTGGAACGAAGCCTTCTGGACCCTGAACCTGACCACCGCCGATGCCGCACCGCTGACAGCTTTCATCGCCTCCTATTCCAGTCCCGAAGGGCTGTTCTGGGCAAAGCTTTCGGCTGCCTCGACGATGGCGGTTGCTCCGATCCTTATCATCGGCTGGTTTTCGCAGAAACAGCTTGTTCGTGGCCTGACATTTGGCGCGGTCAAGTAACCGCCGCCTGATAGAAATTCAACGAGAAGGAACACCGAAATGGGTGCTATCCGACTGGAAAAAGTCAAGAAAACCTTCGGAACGCTGGATGTTATTCCGGGTGTCGATCTTGATATCAATGATGGTGAATTTGTCGTCTTTGTCGGCCCGTCGGGCTGTGGCAAATCCACTTTGCTGCGCCTGATCGCCGGTCTTGAAGACGTCACCGACGGCAAGATCCTGATCGACGGAACCGATGTCGCCAACGAGGCACCGGCAAAACGCGGTCTTTCGATGGTGTTTCAGTCCTATGCGCTTTATCCGCATATGACGGTCTATAACAACATCGCCTTTGGCCTGAAAATGGCCGGGGAAAGCAAGGCCGTCATTGACGAAAAAGTTCAGAACGCGGCCAAAATCCTGAACCTGACGGATTATCTGGAACGCCGCCCCGGCGCGCTTTCCGGGGGTCAGCGCCAGCGTGTCGCAATCGGTCGTGCGATTGTGCGCAACCCGGCGGCCTTCCTGTTTGACGAACCGTTATCCAACCTTGATGCCGCCCTTCGGGTCAATATGCGCGTTGAAATCACCGGCCTTCATCAGGAACTGAAGACCACGATGATCTACGTGACCCACGATCAGGTCGAAGCCATGACCATGGCCGACAAGATTGTCGTGTTGCAGGCAGGCCGGGTCGAACAGGTCGGCAAACCGATGGAATTGTATAACAATCCCGCCAACAAGTTCGTCGCGGGCTTTATCGGGTCGCCGAAAATGAACTTCCTCGGTGGCGATTACGCCAAAAAGTATGACTGCCACGAAATCGGCATTCGTCCCGAACATGTCGCGGTCAGCACCGAAAGCGGCGATCTGGCCGCAACCGTCAAGATTGCCGAACATCTTGGTGCGGAAACCTATCTGCACGTCAATGCCGATGGCTTTGGCCCGATGACAGTGCGCACAACCGGCGAAGTGCCGCTGGGCGACAATGACAGGATCTGGCTGACACCGGAACAGGATCGCATCCATCGCTTTGACGCGAACGGTATCGCGCTCGGCACGCTTTAAGATTTTCAAACAACCGGGCCACATTGCCCCACACGCCATGTGGCCCCGCCTGACCACCACAAGAATGTGAGACCAAAATGTACCTTAAGAAGTTCGATCTTACCGGACGCCGCGCCTATGTCACCGGGGGCGGTCGCGCAATTGGTCTGTCATGCTGCGAGGCACTGGCAGAAGCAGGCGCGCATGTCATTATCGGTGACATCAGCGAGGGTGTGGCCGAAGAAGGCCGTGATTACCTGAAGTCGAAGGGTTACACCGCCGATATCGACATCATGGACGTCACCAACACCGATCAGGTCCGCACCAGTGCCGAAAAAATGGCCCGTGAAGGCGGCGTTGACATTCTGGTCAACAATGCCGGTATCGCGCGTTCCGAAACCCCGGCCGAAACCGTGACCGACGAACATTGGCTTAATGTCATTGACGTCAACCTGAACGGCACCTTCTGGTGCTGCCGCGAATTTGGCAAACAGATGCTGGCCAAGAAAAACGGCGTGATCGTCAATGTCGGCTCCATGTCGGGCTTCATCGTCAACAAGCCGCAGGAACAGGCCTATTACAACGCATCCAAGGCCGCCGTTCACCATCTGACCAAATCGCTGGCTGCTGAATGGGGCGGGCGTGGCGTGCGCGTCAATGCGGTTGCACCGACCTATATCGCAACACCGTTGAATGAATTCGTGAAATCCAAGCCGGACATGTATGACGCCTGGATCAATGGCACCCCGATGGCCCGCCTTGGCCTGACCGAGGAAATCGGATCGGTTGTGCTGTTCCTGGCATCCGATGCGTCCAGCCTGATGACCGGCTCCATTGTTCTGGCTGATGGGGGTTATACCTGCTGGTAAGGCACAGGTATAACTGTTGATCGCATGTCCTGAAGCTTCTGCGATCAGGTCAGGACGTGGTAGAACGGGGCGTGGTTGTGGGACCTACGCCCCGTTCACCTTTTCAGCCTTGATGCTGCTGGCCAAGATATACCGAAAACGGATTGCACGGCATCACCACAACACCTTGAAGCCTCAGAAACCGTGCAAGTCGCAACAGATGCACCATCAGATCACCCGCAACGGTTACCGCATCACAACCGTCTTCAAGATGCGCGCTCTGCACCCGAAGAACCCCTTCCTGCCGATCCGCCTTCAAATCAACACGGGCGACAAATTCGCCGTTCTGCATAAACGGCAGAACGTAATAGCCATATTGGCGTTTTTCCGCCGGGACATAAATTTCGATCCGGTAATTGAAACCAAAAATCCGTTCCACCCGGTCGCGTTCCCACATGATCGGATCAAACTGCACCATCAAGGCGCTTGGTTTTGCACGGCACCGCGGATTGACATGCGCGCACAAATATCCCGGCTGTTTCCAGCCCTCGACATTCGCCTGTAACAACGTACCGTCTTCGACCATTTCGACAACGCGGGCCTTGGCATCTTCTGTCGGCAGTCGGAAATACTTCCTAAGATCGGCCTCGGTCGCGATCCCCATCGCCGCAATCCCGTTGCGGATCAGGGCACACTGGGCGTCTGCGCGCGACATGGCGGGCTGAAGCGCCTCCGGGCCGATGATCCGTTCCGGCAGGTCATAAACCCGCTCGAAACTGGATCGGCGTTTGCGCGCCATCACCTGCCCGCTCCAGAACAGGAATTCCATCGCGGTTTTGGTCTTTGACCATCCCCACCATTTCGAACTCGACGCGCCTTCCTGTTCCAGATCACTGGCGGCAAGTGCCCCTTCCTTTTCGATCCGCTCCAGAATGTTGCGCACAAATTCAGGATGATCACGGATCATTTTGGCGATCTGCCCCCAGGTGCCTTTGCCCTCGGCGGCATCCGCCATACGCCATCGATAAAACCCGTAATCCTCGACCGGGATCATCGATGCCTCGTGGCCCCAATATTCAAACAACCGCCGCTGCCGGGCGTTGCCCCAGCTCAGTTGATCAAGCTCCGCCGGGTCATAAACGCCAAGCCGCGAAAAGACCGGCATATAATGCGCGCGCGTCAGAACATTGACACTGTCGACCTGCAACATGCCCGGCTGGCGAATGGCTTTCATGATCCGGCGTTTCGTCACCGGGCGGCTGTCATCCTGATCAAACCCCTGTGCCGCCAGCGCCAGATTGCGTGCCTGTCGGGCGGATACGGAAATCGCAACTTTGTCGTTAGTCATTATGGCCTTTGAAAAATCGCAAAGAAAAACAGTGTGATGGTAACATACCTTACTGACAATTATGTCAGGAGGTTGCCGGAACATTTCCATCTGCCGGATCGTTTCCTATGGCTAGGGCTTGTTCCGTGCGGCATCTATGTTTCTGCCATCTTTGATCGTGACCATTATTCCAATCGCATCATGCAACCAGACAGGTGTCCATGGAATTCGAGCAAATCCTGATCCTTGCCATTCTTGTCGGAACGGTCGTCATGTTCCTTTGGGGGCGTTGGCGCCATGACATGGTCGCGATGGGTTCGCTTCTATGCTGCGTGGTTGTCGGGTTGGTGCCAATCGATACCGCGTTTCAGGGGTTTGGCCACCCGGCGGTCATCACGGTCGCCTGTATCCTGATCCTGTCATCGGCAGAACAGCAATCAGGCGCGGTCGATACCCTGACGCGGACCGTCCTGCCGCAATCAGCAGGCCCGACCGTCACCATGGCAGCGCTTAGCCTGCTTGCGGCGATCCTGTCGGCCGTCATGAACAATGTCGGCGCACTGGCCCTTCTGATGCCCGTCGCCCTGCAAATCGCCGCCAAACAAAACCTGCCACCGGGTAAAATCCTGATGCCTCTGGCCTTCGGGTCCATTCTGGGCGGCATGACGACCCTGATCGGCACCCCGCCGAACCTGATTGTTGCCGGTTTCCGGGCACAGGCAGGCGATGGCGGTTTTACCATGTTTGATTACACGCCGGTTGGCGTCGCGGTCG
>CBIHMD010000088.1:0-8381 GCA_966210655.1 uncultured Thalassospira sp. | reverse complement strand
ATTCTATCTTGGCGGCGGTTCGGAAGACCGCAAGAGCTTCAAGAACATCAAATCGTACAAACGTCGCAAGCGTTGGCTTTAACACGCGCCTGTGCCTTGTAACGACCAGAAAACGGACCCGGCCACCATGCTTAATACCTTCTTTGACGCCAGTGAAACCCGTAGCCCCAAAGACCGTGAAACCGGTTTGATGGCGGCATTGCCACGGGTTGTTCATCACGCAAAAAGCAAGGCCGCCGGTTTTGGCCGTATCCTTGATGGTGTCGATCCGCAGGATGTAACCAGCCGCGCGGCACTTGCGAAATTGCCGGTGACCCGCAAATCCGATCTGATTACCATGCAGGCGGAAAACCCGCCCTTTGCCGGGTTGAACGCAACACCAGTGCCAGCCCTTGGCCGTCTTTTCCAAAGCCCGGGTCCGATTTACGATCCCGAGGGCAAGGGGGATGACTGGTGGCGGATGGGGCGTGCGTTTTTTGCTGCCGGGTTCCGACCGGGCGACATCATTCATAACTGCCTGTCCTATCACCTGACACCGGGTGGCTTTATTTTTGACAGCGGTGCGCGTGCGTGCGGCTGTGCCGTCATTCCGGCCGGTGTCGGGCAGACCGAAGCCCAGATCAAGGCGATCACCGATCTGAAGCCGACCGGCTATTCCGGCACGCCATCGTTTTTGAAAATCCTGATGGAAAAGGCCGACGAGCTGGGCGGGGATGTTTCATCCATCACCCGTGCGCTTGTGTCGGGCGAGGCATTGCCGCCGTCATTGCGCGACTGGTTCTCGGAACGTGGCGTTGCGATGCTGCAATGTTACGCCAGTGCCGATCTTGGCCTGATTGCTTATGAAAGTGATGCCGAAAGCGGCATGATCGTTGCCGAGGATATCATCCTTGAAATCGTGCGCCCCGGTACCGGCGACCCGGTGGCGGAGGGCGAGGTGGGCGAGGTCGTCGTCACCAGCCTTAATATGGATTATCCGCTGATCCGGTTTGCCACCGGTGATCTGTCGGCAATTGCATCAGGGCCAAGCCCGTGCGGGCGGACCAATATGCGCATCAAGGGCTGGATGGGCCGTGCCGATCAGACCACCAAGGTCAAAGGCATGTTCGTTCATCCCCACCAGATTGCCGAGGTTGTCAAACGCCACACCGATATCGGCAAAGCACGCCTGATCGTGACACGTGAAAACGATGTCGATGTCATGATGCTGGCCTGTGAAACCGATGCCGCCGGGTTTGATGCCGATGCCGTGATCGAAACCCTGCATGGGGTTTGCAAGCTGCGTGGCAAGGTCGAAATTGCAACACCGGGCAGCCTGCCCAATGATGGCAAGGTGATTGACGACCAGCGCGACTATTCCTGAGCAACCGCCAGAACCCTTTTTGCGGCTGTCCCGTTTTGGGGCCGAGCCTGCGAAAAGGCATCCATCCGTTTCATTCCCGCTCGGGAAACTTGGTGCCGTCCGGCTTCGTTCGGGCGGCATTTTTTTGTTTTGTGCATGGGGCCACTGGTCATCGCCTTTTGGCAATGTATGATGATGCACAAATTTGAATGATTTCAGGGGGAACCATGGCGCAGGCGAGCAAGCCACTGGCCGTTGGCATGATCACGATTTGCCAGTTGATGGCACTTGCGCTGTGGTTTTCGGCAACGGCGGTCCTGCCGCAATTGCGCGCCGAGTTTAACCTTGGTGCCGTTCAATCCTCGTTATTTACCAGTTCGGTTCTGCTGGGTTTTGTTATCGGCACACTGGCCAGCGCCTTTTTAGGGTTGGCGGACCGGATTGAACCAAGGCGTTTCTGGGCGATATCGGCATTGATTGCCGCGACGGCCAATCTCCTGATTCTCGCCGTGCCGGTTGATGGTGTTGTAGTGATCGGGCTTCGCCTGATTACCGGGATCTGCATGGCGGGGATTTATCCTGTCGGCATGAAAATGGTTGCGACATGGTCACGTGGCGATACGGGGTTTCTGGTTGGCTTATTGGTCGGGGCATTGACCATGGGGTCGGCGCTGCCGCATCTGTTTGCGGTGGCGGTGCCGCTGGATTGGCGGCTGGTGATCATTGCGGCAAGTGTTTCGGCTTATCTTTCCGGATTTATGGTCCTGTTCGTCAAACTGGGCGGGACACCGGGGCGTTCCCCGCGTTTTGATCCGCGTATGGTCGGGCAGATATGGTCAAACAAACCGCTGCGCCATGCATGTTATGGCTATTTCGGGCATATGTGGGAACTCTATGCCATGTGGGGCTGGATCGGGCTGTTTCTGTATGGGGCGTTTTCCGGGCGCGATGCCACCAATCCGGGCATGTGGGCGGCACTTTTGACATTTGCGATTATCGGTATCGGGGCGTTTGGTTCTTTGGCTGCGGGATTATTGGCTGACAGGATTGGCCGGACGACGGTTACCATGGCGGCCATGGCCGTTAGTGGTTTGTGCGCACTTGGCGCAGGCGCATTTGGCGATGCTCCGCTGATTGTTCTGATCGCAATCTGTATCGTCTGGGGCATTTCGGTTGTTGCCGATTCCGCGCAATTTTCATCCTGTGTGATCGAGTTGGCCGACCCCCATCAGGTCGGAACCGCCCTGACCATGCAAAATGCCATCGGTTTTCTTATTGCGTTGGGATCAATTCATATGGTGCCGGTCATCGCCGATGTGTTTGGCTGGTGGGGGGCGTTTGCGATGCTGTCAGTCGGGCCTTTGCTGGGTTTTATTGCCATGGGGCGGCTGCGCGCCATGCCCGAGGCAACCCGGTTGGCGGGCGGGCGGCGATAGTTTTGACCGATCGACGGAAAACGGGCGGTGATCGGCATCACTTGACAATCGGAAAGCAAAAAGCTGCGCTGTTTTGGTTTTCTTGACCATTTTCGGCACAAATATTACTTTCTGCCAGAATTTTCTTGCTGTTGCGCGTTGGGGGCGCTGCGGCGTTTTCCAAAAATAAGGGTCTTTCATGAGTCTCACCCTCATTGTTTTGCTTCCCTTCCTTGGGGCGGTGTTACCCGCCGTCATGATCAGGGCCGGGCGCAATGCGTGCGCGACAGCAACCGGCTCGGTCACGCTGCTTGCCCTGATCCTGCTTATCGCCAAGGCGCCAGCCGTTATTGGCGGCGAAGTGTTTCAGGTCCGCTATGAATGGCTGACCGAACTGGGATTGAACGTGACCTTCTTCCTTGATGGTCTGGGATTGCTGTTTGCGACCCTGATTCTGGGGATTGGTCTGCTGATCATCATTTATGCCCGTTTCTATCTGTCGAAAGACGATCCGATGGGGCGGTTCTATGTGTTCCTGCTGCTGTTTCAGGGCGCGATGGTCGGCATTGTTCTGTCGGACAACATTCTGCTTCTGCTGATCTTCTGGGAACTGACATCGCTGTCATCCTTCCTTCTGATCGGTTACTGGAAGCATCTGCCCGAAGGTCGACAGGGCGCGCGTATGGCGCTGACCGTCACCGGGGCAGGCGGGCTTGCGATGATTGCCGGGATGCTGATCCTTGGAAATATCGTCGGGTCCTATGATCTGACGGTGATCCTGCAAAATGCCGATCTGATCCAGGCGTCCCCGCTTTATGTGCCAGCCCTTGTTCTGATCCTTCTGGGCTGCTTTACCAAATCCGCACAGTTCCCGTTCCATTTCTGGCTGCCGCACGCCATGGCAGCACCGACGCCGGTTTCGGCCTATCTGCATTCGGCAACCATGGTGAAGGCGGGCATCTTCCTGATGGCGCGCATGTGGCCGGTTCTGTCGGGAACGCCGGAATGGTTCTATATCGTTGCGACCGCGGGTCTTGTGACCATGGTGCTGGGCGCATGGATTGCGATCTTCAAACATGACCTTAAGGGGCTTCTGGCCTATTCCACGGTCAGTCACCTTGGCCTTGTGACCATGCTGTTTGGTTTTGGCACGCCGATTGCCGCCGTTGCGGGCGTGTTCCACATCATCAACCATGCGACCTTCAAGGCGGCCCTGTTCATGACTGCCGGGATCATCGACCATGAAACCGGAACGCGCGATATTCGCCGTCTGGGCGGTCTGCTGAACCTGATGCCGATTGCCGGGACCATCGGGATTATTTCGGCCGCATCAATGGCCGGGATCGTTCCGTTGAACGGGTTCCTGTCCAAGGAAATGATGCTGGAAGAAGCATGGCACACCGTCTGGTTCGATCAGAACTGGATCGTGCCGTTGCTGGCGACTGTTGGTGCGCTGTTCTCGGTTGCCTATTCGCTGCGCTTTATCTTCCATGTCTGGTTTGGCAAAACCCGTGATGAACTGCCCCATCATCCGCATGACCCGCCATTTGGCATGTGGGGGCCGCCTGCATTCCTGACAGTTCTGGTGGTTCTGATCGGTCTGTTCCCGGCGGCAATTGCCGGGCCGCTGGTGGCGGCCACGTCGAATGCGGTTACGGGGGGGAACCTTCCGGATTATTATCTGGCACTTTGGCACGGTCTGACCCCGGCACTTGGCATGAGCGTGATTGCATTTATCGGCGGTGCGTTGATTTTGCTGCGCCATGGCGGGTTGATGTCGGTAACCGCCAACCTGTCGCGGCCCGATGCCAAGGCAATGTTTGATTGCCTGATCGTCAAGGTCGTCGCGCTGAGCCGCATGATTTCCGACAATCTGCACAACGGATCCCTGCAACGCTATCTGGCGGTCATGGTCTTTGCCGCGATTGCCATCGGGCTTTCAGGTTTCTATGCCGAACCCGATCATACCGCAGGTACGCGGGAGCTTCTGGCGGTTTCGCCGCCCGCTGCCATTGGCTGGGTGCTTCTGGTCGGGACCTGTATTGCTGCGGTCGCGATGCATCACAACCGGCTTCTGACCCTGCTTTTGGTGGGTGTCATCGGTTTGATCGTCTCGCTTGGTTTCATCTATCTGTCCGCACCTGATCTTGCCCTGACGCAAATCTCGGTCGAGGTGGTGACGGTCATTCTGATGTTGCTGGCGCTGAACATCCTGCCAAAGGAAACCCCGAAAGAAAGCCAGCCGGGGCGCAAGTTCCGCGACTGGGTGATTGCAATCGCGGCAGGTATAGGCATGGGCGGGGCTGTATGGGCGATCATGACGCGTGAACTGCCAAATTCGATTTCGGCCTATCATCTGGCCAATTCGAAAATCGAAGGTGGCGGGACCAACGTGGTGAACGTGATCCTCGTCGACTTCCGTGGTTTTGATACCTTTGGCGAGATCATCGTCCTTGGCATTGCCGCATTGTCGATCTTTGCCCTGATTGAAACCGTCACTCAGGGTGAGGCCGCCAAACGTCTTGCAAGCTGGGTTGTCGATAATCGCCGGTCGGCTGATCGCCATCCGATGATGATGGTCATTGCAACGCGGGTGATGTTGCCGCTGGCGCTTCTGGTCGGGGTTTACATTTTCCTGCGCGGACATAACGAACCGGGTGGTGGCTTTATCGCCGGTCTGGTCGTATCGGTCGCACTGGTCATGCAATATATGGCGTCGGGCTTTGGCAGGACCCAGAACCGCATGAAGGCCAATTACCACGGCATGATCGGGTTGGGCGTGATTGCCGCGGCCATTACGGGTCTTTCGGCCTGGGTGGCGGGGCTGCCGTTCCTGACCAGTGGCTTTGTCCATGTTCATCTGCCGATTGTCGGCGAATTTGAACTGGCGTCTGCCATGGGCTTTGACCTTGGCGTGTTCCTGACGGTTGTCGGGGCGGTGACCCTTGCCCTTGCCAAACTGTCGCAGGTGGAACGCATGGCCGAACATGTCGACATCAATCCCGAGCCGATGGACCATGATCCGTCCGCCGCGACCCCGCAGGTCGTGACAGCTGAGAAAGAGGCCTGATATCATGGAGTTTCTTGTAGCAAGCAGTATCGGGCTTCTGACCATGTGCGGCACTTATATGTTGCTGCGTGGTCGTACTTTCCCGGTGGTGATCGGTCTGGCACTTCTGTCCTATGCGGTGAACGTTTTTCTGTTCGCCATGGGACGCCTGACCATCGATATGCCGCCAATCCTGCGTGATGGTGTTACGGAATACACCGATCCGCTGCCCCAGGCACTTGTCCTGACAGCGATCGTGATTTCGTTCGGGATGACCGCACTGATCGTTGTGCTGTCGATCCGCGCCTATCTTGAAATCGGTAATGACCATGTTGATGGTCGCCCGGAAAGCGCGCCTTCCGAAGCAGGAGACAAAAACTGATGGGTCACTGGATTGTCGTTCCCATTGTGCTGCCTGCCGTGATGGCCGCCCTGATTGTTCTGGCCGTTCGGCATGACATTGTCTTGCAGCGCATATTCTCGATCACCTCGACCGTTGCCCTTGTGGCGGTCACCCTGTCGCTGGTGATTTTTGCCAATAACAACAACCCGGAGATGTACGCACTTGGCGACTGGCCGGCACCGTTCGGGATCGTGATCGTACTGGATCGCCTGTCGGCGATGATGATCTTTCTGACCTCGATCCTCGGTCTTGGAGTCATCCTGTTTGCGTCAAGCGAATGGGATAAACGCGGCCAGCATTTCCACGCCCTGTTCCAGTTCCAGTTGATGGGGGTCAACGGTGCCTTCCTGACCGGTGACGTGTTCAACCTGTTCGTTTTCTTCGAGGTACTGCTGATCGCGTCCTATGGCCTGATGCTGCATGGTGCCGGGGCGGAACGCCTTAAGGCGGGCATGCAGTATATCGTCATCAACCTGACGGGTTCGACCCTGTTCCTGGTCGGGGTTGGCATGATCTATGCCGTGACCGGAACACTGAACATGGCCGATCTTGCCATTCAGGTGCCGCAGGTTGCCGCAGGTGATGCTGCATTGCTGCGTGCCGGGGCGCTGATCCTGCTTCTGGTGTTCTGTGTGAAGGCGGCTTTGGTGCCGGTTCATTTCTGGTTGCCGGGGACTTATGCCAACGCACCGGCACCGGTCGCGGCCCTGTTTGCGATCATGACCAAGGTTGGGGCCTATTCGATCCTGCGCGTTTATTCGCTGGGCTTTGGCGAAAATGCCGGTGATATGGCATGGCTGGCACAGCCCTATATCCTGCCTGCTGCACTTGTGACGCTGGCGATTGGCATGATCGGGGTTCTGGCGGCCAAGCGGCTTAACGGCCTGATTGCCTTTTCCGTGATTGGATCGATGGGAACGCTTTTGATTTCCATCGCACTGTTTACCCCCGAAAGCGTTTCGGCCGGTCTTTATTATCTGCTGCATTCGACCTTTGCCGGGGCGGCCCTGTTCCTGATTGGTGACCTTGTCGCCTCGCGCCGGGGGTCGGTATATGGTGACAGTCTGGAAAGGGCCCCGGTCTTCCATCAGTCCGGGTTGCTCGCCGTGCTGTTCTTTATCGCGGCCATCGCCATGGCCGGGATGCCGCCGCTTAGTGGCTTTATCGGCAAGCTTCTGATCCTTGATGCCGCGCGTGACAGCGATGCAATGATCTGGGTCTGGTCGGTTATTCTTGTGACGTCGCTGATGTGTATTGTCGGGTTCGGGCGCGCCGGTAGCATCCTGTTTTGGAAAAGTGCATCTGCTGAAGGCGAGATTGTGATCGAAGGAGCCAATTGGCCGGTTCTGCCGATTGTTGCGGCCTGCGGAATGCTCGTCGCGCTGGTCGCTTTGACCGTCTTTGCGGCATCGATTATGGACTACCTCGATGGCACGGCGGCGCAATTGTTTGACACCACGGACTACATCCGGGCTGTGCTGGGTGAAATACCCGTCACACAGCCTGGCCAGTAAGCGGTGATGAAAGGATAGTGATGATGTTGAAACGTTGTCTTCCCCACCCGCTTCTGTCGTTGGCCCTGCTGGTTGTCTGGGTGTTGCTGGTCAATGAAATATCGGCCGGTGCCGTCGTGTTTGGCGCGATACTGGCGATTGTGGTGCCGTTGATCACGTCAAGCTTCTGGCCGGCCGCGCCAAAGGTCGGCAATGCCTATGCGATCTGCGAATACGGCCTGATTGTGCTGTGGGATATTCTGGTGGCGAATGTTGTTGTTGCCGGGTTGATCCTGTTTCGCAAGGCCGAAAGCCTTGAAACGAAATGCGTTGTCGTTCCGCTTGATCTGACCTCGCCCGAGGCGATCACGACCCTTGCGGGGACGATCACCATGACGCCGGGCACCGTGACCATCGATCTGAGTGCGGATGCCAAAAGCCTTCTGGTGCATTGCCTGCATGCGCCGGACCCGCAGGGCGTGGTTGATGATATCAAGACCCGCTATGAAGGCCGTCTGAAGGAGATTTTCGAATGATCGAATATGCACTGAATTTCGGCTTTATCTGTGTGGCGGTGGCGCTTTTGATGAACCTGTGGCGTCTGGCCAAGGGCCCGACCATTGCGGACCGGGTTCTGGCCGTCGATACCATGGCGATCAATGCCATCGCCCTTCTGGTG
>CBIHMD010000087.1:0-8385 GCA_966210655.1 uncultured Thalassospira sp. | reverse complement strand
AAATCGGATGACAAGGATGATGCCAAGGTCGATAAAAAAGACGATGCGGCATCCGATGCATCGCTTGATGCCCTGATTGCCTCAATCAAGATAGCACTTGGCACCAGTATCAAGGATGTCCGTGAATCAGATCGCCTGACCAGTTCGGCCTGCTGCCTGATTGCCGATGAAACCGGCATGGATTTGCGCATGGAACGCCTGATGAAGCAGCACAACCGTGTTGACGAAATCAGCCCGCGCATCCTTGAAATCAATCCGAAGCACAGCCTGATCAAAAAGCTGTCGGACATTGCCATCAAGGATGCCAAGGCCCCGATCCTCAATGACGCTGCCCTGCTGTTGCTTGATCAGGCCCGGATTCTGGAAGGCGAAGCCCTACCCGATCCGGTCAGCTTTGCCCGCCGCCTTGATCTGGTAATGGAAAAAGGTTTGGGTAGCTAAACTGTCCCTGTTCGATGGAAAACCAAAACGGCGCGTCATTCGATGCGCCGTTTTCTTTTGCAGATTCTGCAAATTTAAAACGGTTCTTTACCAAACACCGGCATATAACCACCACATTAAGCAAACAGACTTTGGCATACGGGAAATTCGGACCGATGATGAACTGGCAAAAATTGCTGTCACCAGCACGTCTGGGCACACGACATTCAAGTGTCGGTGCCTTTGGCCGATCCGATTTTCACAAGGATTACGACCGGATTATTTTCTCGTCGGCATTCCGGCGTCTGCAACGCAAGACGCAGGTGCATCCATTGCCCGAAAACGACAATGTCCATACCCGCCTGACCCATAGCCTTGAAGTATCCTGTGTTGCGCGATCCATGGGGCTTATGGTCGGCCACCAGTTGGCGGAAAAAGGACATCTTCCCGACGGGATCGAACCCGATCATATGGCTGCCATTGTTCAGGCCGCAGCCCTTGCACATGACATCGGCAATCCCCCGTTCGGCCATGCCGGGGAATATGCCGTGCGTCAGTGGTTTCTGGATGCCGATCCCAAATATCTTGCGCCGCTTTCCGAAGCCGAACGTGCCGACCTGATGACCTTTGAAGGCAACGCACAGGGTTTCAGGTTGCTGACCCATAAACGAAGCGGCCTTTATGACGGTGGTATGCGTCTGACCTATGCGACGCTGGCAAGTTTTGTAAAATACCCATGGTCGGCGATTGGTAGTCCCTATCCGGAGAAAATGAAATTCGGTGCGTTTCAGCGCGAAATGGATTTGCTGACCGAGGTCGCCGATGCCACCGGCCTGATCCGCACCGGCGCACAATCGTTTTGCCGTCATCCGCTGGTTTATCTGGTCGAGGCGGCCGATGATGTCTGTTACGCCCTGATTGATATCGAAGATGGCGTCGAGCTGGAACTCGTCGATTTCAGCGTCTTTGAAAACCTGTTATTGCCCTGCATTCCCGAGGATATTCCCGCCGAATATCACCGTGAAACCAACATCCGGCGCAAGATGACCTTCCTGCGCGGCAAGATCATCACCGGACTACTGGATGCCCTGACCGATGCCTTTGTCTCGCGCGAGGAACAATTCCTCAAGGGCGAGGTTACAGGTGATCTTCTGTCCTGTGCCTATGGCCCATTCAATGAAATGATCGCCACCGCCAAGCAGTTTTCCGAAAAGCAGATCATTCTAAACCGGCGCAAGGTACAGATCGAGGTCGGAGCCTTTGCCTGCCTTGAGACGCTGCTTGATACCTTCTGCAAGACAGCGCTTGAAATCCATCAGGCCAAGGATGACGCCGAGCTTTCCTATCGCACCGGGCGGGTTCGCGAACTGATCGGCAATGACTCGATGCCGGTCGGTGCACCGCTTTATAATCTGTATCTGACAATCCTTGATTACATCTCGGGTATGACCGATGACTTTGCCGCCCGTCTTGCACGTGATATCGGCGGTGGACAGCATTGATGCCCGGCAATCCTGACTGCCGGTCGCAAGCATAGGAAAACGGGACGATGTGGTTACTTGCCCCGTTTATCGGTCGCTATCGCAGGCGCGTGGCCTTTCTGGCGGGGGCCGGAATTGCTGCTGTCATTTACGGGCTGGTTGAACAAAGCACACGCCCCGAGGTTCAGGCATGGTACTGGCCCGGTCTCGCCGGATTTGTGGCCTTTATTGTCACACGATTTATCTTATCGCGCCTGATTGGCCGATTTGTCGGTGGCGTCCGGCGCCACATGCATTAACAAAAAAGACAGGCCCGAAGGCCTGCCTTTCAGATGCGATGCGGCGTGACCGCCAATACCATCAGCATGCGTGAACATGTTGCAGGAAATTAATCCTGACCACCGCCCATGGCATTACTGATTTTTTTGTCGGTGTTGTACTGGCTCAGCGCATAAACCGCCCAGATCGCTGCCGGAATCCAGCCCAGAAGAGTGATCTGAAGAATCAGGCAGATGATGCCGGCAATTGGCCGCCCGATGGTAAAGAACAACAACCACGGCAGCAGAAGTGCGATGAGTAACCGCATATATTCATCCTCTTTGTTGTGTCGGCTTACATGCCGTCTTCAAATTTGACTGTAACAACCCTGTTGCCTTTTTCGGCGACACCATCAGCCGTCGGAACCGGAACATTGGCCTCACCACTGATGCTGATCGCAAGCCTGCTTGGGCTGATGCCATGATCACGCAATGCCTTGACCACCGCATCGACCCGCGATTTGGCAAGGATATCGTTATACATCGCATCACCGGCCCGGTCAGCATATGCCGTCAGACTGATCATTTTCGGATCGTATTTTTCATATGCTTCGACAATTCCTGTCATCACCGGCATTGCCTTGTCGCCAAGAACCGCACTGTCGAACGCGAAATAGATATTCATCGGTTCGGGCATCATCATTGGCGCGGCTTTGGCCATGCTTTCAGCCGGGGCAAGATCGGCCTGAACGATGGCAAGTGCCTGATAGAAAGCTGCGCGGCAATTGTCGATATCTTCCTGCTGGATGTTTTCTTCAAGTTCCTGCATCCAGCAATCAAAACCAACCTGCGTACGCCCGGCCGCCTGTGGCGACTTGTCACGACCGCCGGCGTCGAATGCCGCCATCATATCAGCACGTGCAACGCTGATTTCCGACAGGCCATCTTCGGGCAGATCACGATCTGCCAGCGGCTGTGGGCCGGTATCCTGTCCCATTGCCGCCATTTTCGCGCGGTTGGTGAAGTAACGTGCATCCACCCAGTCGGCCTCTTCATATTCCGCCTGGGCAAGGTCGGAATAACCCTGATGAAGGGCCGCATCGAATGCCGAACCTTCATCGGCCATCCCGCGAACACCCGGAATATCCATATTCGCGCAGGCACCAAGAAATGCGGCTGCGGAAACAGCGAAAAGCAGTTTGGCTCTCATTGGTCTTCACTCCTTGTCTGGACGACAACAATAATGATCCCAATCCCAATCGTTTTGTTTACAAGGGCGCGCAACCATCCGGTTGATCCGGCTTAAGGGCGTAACGCACCCGTAATCGGCGCAATGCGCCGATCTTTCATTGGCGGTGTAAATCGTTGTCGATGACCAGATCGAAAAAATGAGCTGCCCCGAAAAATAACCTTCTGACGGTTTTCTTTTCCGAACAGAGGTTCCCCAAGACCACACCTGCCGTTGGTGAAATTTTTCCACACCCGGGAATATATGGAAACGAAATTCATGAAAAAAAGCAGGAGGATAGATAAAATATCACATCAGTAATATATGAACTGTCCTTGCTTTACATGACCGAACGGCATGTCTGAATGCCAAAAAGGAAGCGGAAGGAACGACACCGGCTCCTTCCGCCAAGACGTTGATTATACGGATATTATTGGAATACCCGGAAAATTCGCGTCGAGTCCCGTTATTCAGACGATCCGCCAAACAGTCCCTTGACCGCATCACCGACGGCACCCGCACCATCCTTGACCACGCCGCCGGTGCCGGTTGCAGCACCACCGATCAAGCCCGTGACACCTTTGCCAAGATCGCCAACCCCTTGCAACAAACCATCGACATTAAGGCTGGAAACCGATTTGAATACTGCTGTGTTAAGGGCCGTAATAACGGCTTCGGCGACTTCCGCGGGAGTTGCCCCGCCATCCTGCTTGCCAATATCCTTCAGGTGAATTTCCGGTAGGCTTGAAGACAGTTTCTTGCCCTTCAGCATCGCTGCAGACACACTGACATTGCCATTGCGGACATAAAGATTATCAATCACCACCTTGGTGCCGGAACCGTCATCCACGGCTGTATCGGCATCACCGCCTTCGGTTCCGCCCGCACCGGTCGGGCCGGATACACGCTGGACAAAACTTTCAACGTTGCGCTGAATGGTCGCGATATTTGATGATCCCTGCCCCAATTCATAGGTCACACTGGGCGCATCAACGATTACTTCAATCGCGCGGATGGTATTGCTGGTCAGCGTTGAACCGTCCAGCCGGACCGAAATATTTCCAAGCGAAAAGGCATAGTCGGTTTCAAAACCATCCGGATTCCCGACAACCAGCCCGCCAATCGACGCCGTGTTCTGCGTGGTTTCGATCTTGACGTTATCCACCGTCACATCCGCCAGCGTCACACGTGTGCCCGCCTCTTCGATGGTTGCTTTGACGATATTGTCGAGATTGACATAAACATAAACAAGCCCGGCAACGACCAGCAAAATGATGGCTGCCAACGCGATGAGGATCTTTTTCATTGCCCGTATCCTGCTTTTTGTTTCATCGGGATAAAATTGCTTAATGAATTGGGAATGCTCATTTCCTGTTTCAATCAGAAGCTTTACCCCGGCAGGCTCCCTGATCAAGTCATTTTAGATGAAAAAACAGCGGGCTGGATAAATCCAGCCCGCTGTTTGATACTGAATAATGGCTGTCTTCAGATGTTAAACTCGACAACCACCGGTGCATGATCAGACGGTTTTTCCCAGTCACGGGCAAGGTCATAGACCGATGCCGTGCGCACCGTTCCGGCCATATTGGGCGTCATCCATACATGATCCAGACGACGACCCTTGTTGCTTGCCCGCCAGTCGCGCGAACGATAGCTCCACCAGCTAAACAGCTTTTCCGGTTCTTCAACGATTTCACGAACCGAGTCCACGAAATCACCGGACTTGCGGAATGCTTCGAGTTTTTCGACTTCGATCGGGGTGTGGCTGACAACTTTCAAAAGCTGTTTGTGCGACCAGACGTCATTTTCCGACGGGGCGATGTTGAAATCCCCGACCAGAATGGCCTTGCGATCCGGATTGGCAACCCGGCGTTCCGCCCACCACGCGATCATTTCATCAAGGAATGAAAGCTTGTGGGCAAACTTTTCATTGATCGTTACGTCCGGCTCGTCACCACCGGCCGGGATATAGAAATTGTGTAACTCGACACCGTTTTCAAACGTCACCATGCAATGACGGCGATCTTCCTTGCCGCAGAAATGCTTGATGTCGACTTCCGTAAACGGCACCCGCGACAGGATCGCAACACCGTTATAACTTTTCATGCCATGGTTATGACGATGGATATAACCGGCGGCTTCAAATGCTTCATGGGGGAAATACTCGTCCGGGCATTTCAGTTCCTGAAGACAAAGCGCATCAGGTTGTTGTTCTTCCAAAAACTTTACGACCTGCTCGATACGCAATCGAACGGAATTGATGTTCCAACTGACGATTTTCAATACGGACTCCGTTTCCTGATGGGGTGAATTGGGCCCTGACCCTTTAATTCCCTGTATCTGGGTAAACTGATGCTATTTCAGCGTAACCGACAGTTCGGCAACATCGGTGATCACCACATCCATGTGATCACCACGAACCACCTGACCGACACCTTCGGGGGTTCCGGTAAACAGCAGGTCACCTGCTTTAAGCTCGATCAGGGTCGACAGATGCACCAATGCATCAACCATCGGCCAGATCATCTTGGCGGTCGTATCATCCTGTTTGACCATGCCATTGACCGACAATTTCAGGTTGGTTGCCTGCGGATTGCCTGTATCTGCCTTGGGGCAGATTGCCGAAATCGCGGCACAATCATCAAAGGATTTGGCCATATCCCATGGCAGGCGACGATCCTTAAGGCCCGCCTGTACGTCACGGCGTGTCATATCAAGACCCGCGGCATATCCGAAAATCGCCGCCTCGACCGCTGCACGATCCAAATCCTTGCCACCCGCACCAAGGGCCACAACAAGTTCGCCTTCGTAATGCAGGTCTTCGGTTCCCGACGGATAGGCAAGATCGCCGTCTCCGACTTTCAAGCAGTCGGTCGGCTTCATGAAAACGCAAGGCGGGGTATCGGCTGGATCGGAACCCATTTCGCGTACATGGTCGGCATAATTCTTGCCGATACAGAAGATGCGATTAACCGGAAAAAGCTGATCCGAATTCTGCACCGGCACGGTAACGGGCTTAGCAGCAGGAAAGACGAAACTCATGGTGACCCCCTGAAGGAATATTCTAATGGAAATATTGCCCTTAGTGATACCCAAGCAGCCGCAAAATTGAAATGGCCGAGAAATAAAAACAGAACACATCCTGACATTTCATGACAGGAGACCACCACAAACAAAACGACCCGCCGTTTGGCGGGTCGCTGAATGCGGCTTTTTAACGGGGTTAAAGCAGGTCAAAGCAACCCTTCAATCACCCGATCCGGCGGGGTGTGACCGTCGACAAAGGTCTTGATATTTATCAGCACCTTTTCGCCCATATCGACACGCCCCTCGATGGTGGCCGACCCCATATGCGGCAACAGAACGGCATTCTGCAGTTCAAGCAATTTCGGGTTCACCGCCGGTTCATGTTCGAACACGTCCAGTCCCGCACCGGCGATCTCGCGATCCGCCAGCATGCGCGTCAGCGCCGGTTCATCAACAATCTCGCCGCGCGCGGTGTTGACCAGAATGGCGTGCGGCTGCATCAGTTTAAGACGACGGGCCGACAGCAAATGATAGGTTGCTGGCGTATGCGGGCAGTTGACCGACACAACATCAACATGCGCCAGCATCTGATCAAGGCTTTCCCACCAGGTCGCATCCAGTTCTTCCTCGGTATCGGGATGAATACGGCGGCGGTTATGGTAATGCACAGACAGACCAAAACCTTTTGCGCGACGGGCCAATGCCCGACCGATGCGCCCCATGCCAACAATGCCAAGCCGCTTGCCCCAGATACGATGCCCCAACATTGATGTTGGCGCCCAGCCCGTCCATTCGCCGCTGCGGATCATGCGTTCGCCTTCCGCCACACGGCGCGATACCGCAAGGATCAACGCCATCGTCATGTCGGCTGTGTCTTCGGTCAGGACATCGGGCGTGTTGGTCACGGTGATACCGCGCGACCGTGCGGTTTGCAGATCAACATGGTCAACACCCGTCCCGAAATTGGCGATCAGGCGCAAATTCGACCCCGCATGGGCAAGCACGGCAGAATCAATTCGATCAGTTACCGTCGGGACAAGGACATCTGCCTGTTTGACCGCTTCGATCAGTTCAGCCTTGGACATCGGCACATCGTCGATGTTCAGGCGCGCGTCAAACAGTTCCATCATGCGGGTTTCAATCGCTTCCGGCAGTTTGCGGGTCACGATGACGAGCGGTTTTTTCTTGGTCATCTGCCGTTCCTATGCGGTCTTTTAACTCTTTTGCTGAAAAGATGGGTTTGATGCGCCAAATGCGCGCTTGCCGCAATGCAGTGATGCCACGCCACAGGGTATTAAAGCAAGAATTTTGACGTCATTTTTGTAATTTTATTTCTTAAAGACTGAGGTTCGCCGGTTCCGAAGTTCTATTCCGGCAGCAGAAGAAAGAGCAGGGAAAACCGTCACAATGCCTTGGATCAGCCGTAAATTCCTTCATACTTTTATCGCCATGATGATCCTTGGCAGCCTTGGCGCACCGATTGTTGCCAGCGCACAGGAGTCCGGCCTGCCGATCCCGCGATTTGTTGCGTTGCGATCAGACAAGGTTCATCTGCGTTCCGGTCCCGGTCTGCGATATCCAAAGGTCTGGATTTATCAGCGCCGCAACATGCCGATGGAAGTGATTTCGGAATTTGACACTTGGCGCAAGGTTCGCGACTGGGAAGGCAGCGAAGGATGGGTACATCAAAGCCTTTTGCTCGGATCGCGCCACGTGATTGTCACCGCCGACACCATCACGCTTTATTCTGCAGCCGATGAAAATGCGCGCAAGATCGCCCTGATTTCCAATTCCGTCATCGGCAAGATCGAAACCTGCCCGCGTTCTGTTGACTGGTGCCAGTTGCAGTTCGGCGACTTCGAGGGATGGGCACCGCGACAGGGTTACTGGGGCATCTATGACGGGGAATATATCGAATAGAGGTCTTTTTACGTCTCTGTCAGGAGCAAGGACAAGAACATCAGGCTTCTAT
>CBIHMD010000086.1:0-8398 GCA_966210655.1 uncultured Thalassospira sp. | reverse complement strand
CAACGAACATATTTTTTATTTTTATATCGCCTTGAATAGATACAGAAAACCATCGCACCAGAAATGATCCGGCGCGCGGCAATCCGATTTTATTTTGCGATTTATTTATCCGGCTCTTTATCTGGCGAGGATCAGTAGCTCAGATCAAGCCCAAGCATACTGCCAAGCCCGAAGGTCACCAGCCCAAGAACCACAACCGCCAGCACAAAGATCGCGACCATCTTGGCGCTGGCGCGAAGGACAGCCCGCATGCCGATCTTCTTTCCCTGATCGTAATGCCACTTGATGGCAAAGAACATGCCCGTGCCCAACGCGACAACCTTGATCGTACCGAAAACGAACGGGACCCAATCCATATCAAAGCCTCTCTTGTGCATCAGATCAGTGGGTTATGCCCCCATCCTGCGCAAATGCACACTTCGCGTTCTGCAACGCTGATATGTACCAACAGTCCCGGCTGGCCGGGCGCGCCGGATTGCTACTGGGCCTTCCTGCCCGCCATTGCCTGCAAATAGGCGATCACGTCGCGGATTTCCGCATCCGAAAGCTGATCGGTTGTAAATCCATGCATCTGCATATCGGGCCAATGGCGCACCGATGCCGGATCACGGATCAGCATCACCAGCGCCTCGGGCTTGAAATAATCGACCGGGCTCATCGGCAGGTTCAGATCCGGCCCCAGTTCGGTAATCCCCGCCCCGTTCATCCGGTGGCAGGCAAAACACTGATCAATAAAAACCGCCTGCCCGCGCTTGGCATCTTCCGCTGCATCGTCACCAAGTGCCAATTGCGGCCACCGGGCTGCCGGAAAGGCGGCATAACCGATTTTCCCCACCTGATAGGGCCACTGTTCCGACCGGATATGCGATACCGCCGCATCGACCCACACCAGCGAAAACGGCCCGGCTGAAACCTCTTTGCCCGGCAGGTTCGGCCAGGGCGCATCTTCCGGCTCAATGGCGATCCACGCCTGCGCAGTTTCATCGCCATCAAGCAACACAAGCGGCAGGGGAATATTGGCAACAAACCCGTCAAGGGCGATGACCTCAAGCCCCGTCTCGTCGCCCACCGCGCCCGCATCCCCGATCAGGGACGCAACCGGCACCGCGCGATAGGTCATATCGCGGCCATATCCCTCATCCCCGGCAACCGTGATCTCGCGTGCCGCCGCGTGGCTTAACAATTCATCGGTCTGATAAACCGAAACCGCGCCCGTGGGCGATGTCACCTGCAATTCTGCGGCACTGGCGGCCTTGCCTGCAAATGGCAGCAAAACAACACACAGCAGCAGCCAAACCCCATATCCCCGATACGATTTCATGTCCGGTCCCCTCTCTGGCGATCTGTGGCAATTTGTCCCGCAACAAGAATACCATAACCGCCGCAAACTGATGATCGCGTATTCACAAATGCCCTCGCGAACGCATGGCTGCCCTTCATCGCCGCCCAATTCCTTGCCATACCGGCCCAATGGCGATATTCAGGTTTCAAACTGTCATTAACTTGCAATGCCGGGACCCGCTGCTTATCTCCGGCTTGCAACAGGCGAGATGAGACGACGCCATGAACCAGATTGCCACCATCGCCGAGGCGAAGCCCGGCGCAATGTCTGAAATGCAGATTGACCCCACCCTTGATCTTGAGGCGGAAATTGCCCGCCTGAAGAAAGAGAAAAACGCGATCATTCTGGCCCATTATTATCAGGACGGCGAAATTCAGGACCTGGCCGACTTTGTCGGTGACAGCCTTGATCTTTCGCGCAAGGCCGCCGAAACCGATGCCGATGTCATCGTCTTCTGCGGTGTCCGCTTCATGGCCGAGGTCGCCAAAATCCTCAGCCCGAACAAAACCGTCCTGCTGCCCGACTCAAAGGCCGGCTGCTCGCTCGAAGATTCGTGCCAGCCCGAACCGTTCCGCAAATTCCGCGAACAGCATCCCGATCACGTATCGGTCACCTATATCAATTGCTCGGCCGAGGTAAAGGCCGCGTCTGATATCATCGTGACCTCGTCCAATGCCGCCGAAATCATCGATCAGATCCCGCTCGATAAACCGATCCTGTGGGCACCGGACCGCCATCTTGGCACCTATCTGGCGAAAAAAACCGGCCGTGACATGACGCTTTGGAATGGCTCGTGCATCGTGCATGAACAGTTTTCCGAACGCGAACTGATCCGCCTTAAAACCCAGAACCCGGATGCGAAAATCGCGGCACACCCGGAATGCCATGACGGCATTCTGAAACATGCCGATCACATCGGATCGACCCGCGCCATTCTGGAATATGTGATCAATGGCCCGGATCAGAAATACCTGATCGCGACCGAACCCCACATCATCCACCAGATGGAAAAATCCGCCCCGCACAAGGAATTCATTCCGGTTCCGGGTGCCGATGGCTCGTGCGCATGCAACAACTGCCCGTTCATGGAACTGAACACGCTGGAAAAACTGTATCTGTGTCTGGTCAATAACGGCCCGCAGATCATCATGCCCGAAGATTTGCGTGTTGCAGCGGTCAAGCCGCTTGAACGGATGCTGGAAATGTCAAAAGGCATTCCGCTGAAAAAAGAAAACGCGGCCTAGGCCCACCCGATCAGCAGCCCCGCAGATATCTGGTTTTGCGGGGCTGTTTTCCATCCCCATCCCACAAAGAATGCGGCCCCACCATGACCGTCCTGACCCCGGCTGAAATTTCGGACTTCATCGACCGCGCCTTTGCCGAGGATATCGGCACCGGCGACATCACATCGGACAATGTCATTCCCGCCGGTGCGCGCCTGCGCGTCGCGCTTGAAACGCGCGAGGATATCGTGGTCGCCGGTCTGGACATTGCCCTTGAATGTTTCCGCAAACTGGTCCCCGACGCCAAAATCACCAAACATTGCGAGGACGGCGATGCGATTGCCGCCAAGGACGTGCTTGCCGTGGTCGAAGGCAATGCGCGCGGCATCCTGACCGCGGAACGCACCGCCCTTAATACCCTGCAACATCTGTCGGGCATCGCCACCACCACGCGCACCTATGTCGCGGCGATGGGCGATACGACGGCGAAATTGCTTGATACCCGCAAAACCCTTCCGGGCTGGCGCAAGATGGAAAAATACGCCACCCGCATGGGGGGTGCTCAGAACCACCGCATGGGTCTTTATGACGGCGTGATGATCAAGGACAACCATATCGGCGTTGTTGGTTCGATCACCGAATGCGTCAGATCCGCCCGCGCGGCGAATCTGCCCAAGATCGAAGTCGAATGCGACACACTCGATCAGGTGCGTGAAGCCACAGAAGCCGGTGCCGATATCATCCTGCTCGATAACATGGGCCCCGATATGCTGCGCAAGGCCGTCGCGATTGTCTCTGGTCGCTGCAAAACCGAGGCATCCGGTGGCGTAAACCTGCAAACCATCGGCGCGATTGCCGCGACGGGTGTTGATTATGTCTCGGTCGGACGCATCACACAATCGGCCCCGGCGGTCGATATCGGGCTGGACGTCGCCATTCTCTGATCGGGGTGGACCATGACGAGCCTCATCAGACCAGTCCCCAAACTTGTCGAAACTGCCAACTGGATTTTCCGCGACGGCGGCAAAGTCCTCTCGGTACGCAGCCACGGGCGGGACCGGTTTTACCTGCCCGGTGGCAAGATCGATGCGGACGAAACCGCCATCGAAGCCCTGATCCGTGAAATCCGCGAAGAACTGGGTGTGGCGCTGATCGAAAAATCCATCCGCCCGCTCGGGCTTCATGCCGGTCGCGGCCATAACCAGCCGACCAGCACCATTGTCCGCATGCAATGCTTCGCCGCGCGCTTTACCGGCACATTGACTCCGTCGCGCGAAATTGCCGAAATGCGCTGGCTATCGCAGCGCGACCGCCACCTGATGGCCCCGATGGGCCAAAAACTCACGGCCGCCCTTTTCGACATTTAATACCGCCCATACGTTAACGCGGCGCATCCCCGTCCGGGTCGCCCCCGGCATCGGGGATACTGCGCCCGGCGGCATCCTTGTCGCGGTTTTCATCCTTGGCTGTGGATGGCGGTGCTGCCGGGTCTGTTCCGGCACCGTCATCGACCTCGGCATCGACCTCGGCATCGGAATCGGGGATATCGTCTTTCGCCTCGATCACCGGCTTGGGATTACCCTGACCGGCCTCGCGGATGGCGGCTGCCAGTTTGTCGATATCGCGGAAATGCACATCCTGTTGCGGGAACGGGATTTCAACGCCCTCGGCCCGGAACCGTTCAAGAATTTCGAACCGTACCGCACTGCCCACCGCCAGAACATCACCGATATCGCGCAGGAAATAGCGCAATTCGAAATCAAGCGAACTGGCCCCGAAATCGATAAACACCACCTGAGGCGCCGGATAGCTGAGAATCTCGCGGCGCTTGTCCGCGATCTCAAGCAGGATTTCACGCACCTTGTTGGCATCCGATCCGTATGACACCCGGATACGGACAATCCCGCGCCCGCTGCGATCCTTCAATGTCCAGTTCATCACCCGGTTGGAAATCAGCTCGGAGTTCGGGATCACCACCGATGACCGGTCAAAGGTTTCGATCTCGGTCGCGCGCACCCGGATATCCTTGACCAGACCCTGATCCGCCCCGACCACGATCCAGTCCCCCACCTTGATCGGCCGTTCGATCAAAAGGATCAGGCCCGACACAAAGTTACTCACGATACTTTGCATGCCAAAACCGATACCGACCGAAATCGCACCGGCAATGATCGCAAGGTTGGACAAATCCATGCCCGCCGCCGAAATCGCCAAAAGCACCGCAAGGCAGATCCCGACATAACCGAAAATCGCCGAAACTGAATGCTGCAAACCTTCGTCAAGCTTGGTGTTGGGCAAAACCCGCGTATTGAGCATCCGCTGGAAAAACCGCATCACGCCCAGAATCGCAAGGAACAGCAGGATCGCGATCAGAATGGCGCGGAGCGAGAAATTGATCCCGCCCACCTGTATGCCGATAAACGCCTTTTCGGCGGCATCAATCAAATCCGCCCACGCAATATCGGTAAAGATCAGAACCGCCAAGGGCACGGCAATCGTGAACATCACGACATCAATCGTCACGCGCAGCCAGAAATAAAGCGTGCCATGCACCGCATCACTCGCCCCGTCATCATCTTCGGATGCCGGTTTCACCAGATAGGTATGAACAAGGGCACGTGCATAGCCGCGCAGCAGCCAGTAACTGGTGACGAATGCGAGTGCCAGCATCAGGTTTTCAAGAACAAAACGTGCCAGCGCCACATAACCAAGGATGCTGAGCACCGGCAGCATGATCGCCACGATCCGCAATCCCCGGCGCAGACGTCTTTCAACCTTGGCCCATAATTCATGCCGGTCCGGCCCGCCATGTTCCCAGAACACGCCAAGCGAACTGACAAACAGGATGATCGAAATCAGGAAAACGTTGGAAACACTTTGCACCAGCGCGATTTCAAGCGACGTGCCAAGTGTGGTAGCACCCTGCAGCAACACCAGATCGGATGCGTAAATCACCGCCGCAAGCAACGACAATATCCCGATAACCCGTGATCCGGTTTCCGTCGTTCCGGCGCGCCGCATGCCCGGTGAAAACGGGGAATAGATGCTGCGGATCGCCGCCCCGACAAACAGCAGGAACAAAAGGGCGGCAAAACACTGATAGACAAAATCGCCCATACTGCCGACCAGAAGGTCCGGCTGCCGGTCCACCATCTGATAGGCCACCAGCAACGCGACCCCGGGCACCAATGCGGTAAACACGAACCGCGTCCCCGATATCAGCGACACCCGGTCTTCCTTGGGCGCATTGCGCCATCGTTCCGGCAACCAGCGCAGAACAACAACCTCGCCCCCGATCAGGGCCGCCATCACCACAAAGGTCAGCAACACAAGACCCGGCGCGATTTCCGCCAACTGGCCGCCAATCGGCCCTTCAAGATCAAGGTCGGCATACCGGCTGCGCACCATATCGGGCAGTTCGATGGCGCCAGACCACACCTGCCCCCAGCTTTCCCCGTCCCACGGCACATCAACCCGGCCCAGAATGCGGCGGGTAAATCTTTCGCGTGAAATCTGCGCCAGACGGTCGGAAATTTCGGTTGCCCGGAAATCAACCAGTTCGCCCTGTTTGATCACGCCGCTGATCTCGGCGATATCCTTGTTCAGCCGTTCGCGTTCCTCGGCAACGGCGGGGGCTTCGGTTTTACCCTCGGCCGGGGGTTCGCCCAGTTTGCCAAGGGCGGTATTCAACCGGTTCAACCGGTCCGCGGCACTTGATTGCAGGGTCGCCGCCCCCTCGGTCACCTGTTCGACCGTCGACCGGCTTTCATTTATCAACCGGCCGGTAATCTCGTTGGCGTTCAGGGCCGTATCAACTTCGTCCAGACGGTCATTCCAGCCCGCTATCAGTTTCTGGCTTTTTTCCAGTTCGATCTTCTGGTTTTTTTCTTGCGGGACATCCTGCGCACTGGCACTGCCGCCGATCAGGAAGGCCGACATTATTGTCGCCATAATCCAAAACAAAATAGGACGAACTGCCGTCATGATAGATATTCCATACTGATCCCTGTCGGGCCGGTGACCGAAACCCGTTTCTCCTGATTTGCAAGCAGGTTACACTGTCCGCGATAACGAATCACGAACCGTTTTACACCAGACGGAGCCAGCCATATGTCTTCATCCGCCCTGATCAATGCTTTCATCCTCGATAGTGACGGCAAGGGAACCTCCCTTGAATGGCAGGACATCGGCAAATCCCTTCCCCAAACAGGTGAAAACCAGTTTCTCTGGGTGCATCTCGACTGGATGGCGGATGGTGTACGGCGCTGGCTTCTCGATATTGTCGGGCTTGACCCCACCATCGCCGATAACCTGTCCACACGCGGCACCCGGCCATCGGTCTTCTTTTACGATCATGGCTATTCGATGAATTTGCGCGGGGTAAACCTGAACGCCGAAAATGATCCCGCCGATATGATTTCGGTGCGTTTCTGGGTATCGGGCAATCTGGTGATCACGCTGCGCAATCAATCGCTAAAGGCATTCGACGATATCCGTGCGGCGATTACGGACGGTAACGCGCCGCGCAATCCCGATGATTTCGTGCTCACCGTTGCCGAACGGCTGGTTTTCCGGGTTGATAATGTCGTGCGCGGCCTTGAGGAAGAAGTCGACACCATCGAAGACGATCAGGAAGGCACGCCGGAAAACAAAACCCTTCCGCTGCGTCGGCGCTGCTCGGACGTCCGCAATCAGCTTTCGCGCCTGCGCCGCCATCTGTCGCCGCAACGCGATGCGCTGGGACAATATGTCGAACATAAAACCGCATGGCTTGATAAACGCTATAAACGGCGTGCGCGCACGCTGACCGATAAAACCATCCGTCTGGTCGAAGAATTTGACTCACTTCGCGAACGCATCCAGATCGTGAACGAAAACATGATGGCACTGGAAACCGAACGCATGAACCGCACCATGTACTGGCTGACGGTGATTGCCGGTCTGTTCCTGCCAATCAGTTTCGTGACCGGCCTTTTGGGGATCAATGTCGGCGGTGTTCCGGCGGCCGAAAGCCCATTTGGCTTTGTCGGCGTTTCGATCATTCTGGCCGGCATCGTCGTGCTTGAAATCTGGCTGTTTAAAAAAATGCGCCTGATCTGATCAGGTGCAAAGGACGCAATCAAGCAATGCGGCACAGCCTTGTTGCATTGCAAAGCAGCTTGGCGCTATGACTTTGACCAACCGATCCATATTCACGTTCACTGCATGACGAGATCCTTGATGACCGACGGCCCGCTTTCACGTTACCGCGCGAAAATCACCAAGGGCGAGCTGTCCCACGATCCGATGCAGGAACTCTGTGCCGAAAAGCTGCAAAGCCTGTTCAAGGCGCTGAACCATTACGAACCGCATACCGGTTCGGGCGGCTGGCGCGAACGATTTGGCCTGACACGTCGCCGCGAAGAACCCGAACCGCCGCAGGGCCTTTACATTTACGGCGAAGTCGGGCGCGGCAAATCGATGCTGATGGATCTGTTTTACGAAACGGTCGCGGTGGATCGCAAACGCCGGGTGCATTTCCACGATTTCATGCAGGATGTGCATGATCGCATGCACCGTTTCCGCAAAACCAAATCAAAGGACGACGCCGACCCGATCCCCCCGATTGCCAAGGATCTGGCCGATGATGCGTGGCTTTTGTGCTTTGATGAAATGCAGGTCACCGACATCACCGATGCGATGATCTTGGGCCGCCTGTTCGAACAGCTTTTTGATCATGGCGTGGTGATTGTCACCACATCCAACCGCATGCCCGATGATCTTTACACGGTCGGCCTGCAAGGCCAGAACTTCCTGCCCTTCTTCGACATGATCAACCAGAAACGTGAGGTGC
>CBIHMD010000085.1:0-8449 GCA_966210655.1 uncultured Thalassospira sp. | reverse complement strand
CCAAGGCAAGGCTTTTAAGGTTTTCGGCCGGGCTGGCGTCGAGATCGACAACATCATCGGGCAAGCCACCACCAACGGCGATTTTGTCCATATAGGTATCCGGTGCGTTCAGGAAACCACCCTTTTCCGCCATGGCAACAACCGCCAGCGAGTTCGGGCCACCGGTCGCGCAGATGGTCGTGCCTTCAAGCGGATCAAGCGCGATGTCGATTTCCGGACCTTCGCCCGAACCGACTTCTTCGCCGATGAACAGCATCGGTGCTTCGTCGCGTTCACCTTCACCGATCACGACAGTCCCGCGAATGTCCATGCTGTTAAGTGCATTGCGCATTGCGTCCACGGCAGCCTGATCGGCGGCCTTTTCATCACCGCGCCCCATAAGCCCGGAACAGGCAAGTGCCGCGGCTTCGGTAACACGAACGGTTTCTAGCGCGAGATTTCGATCCATAACTTCATCCTCGTCGTTAACGCGGGGTCTGGGGGCCCCGTCTCTTTGTTTCCCGGCGCGTCCCGTTTGGCCCGGGACTTATAATTACGCCTCGCGGTATTATACCTGCGAGGCGCATATGTCTTTTTTTTGTTTTGTTACGAAGTAAATCCTTCGATCCGCATTAACACCGGCGGCTGCGAGTTGCTTTCGAACGCTGAAATGTCGGAAAGTGCCCCGGACATCGCCGCTTCGCTGGTTTCGTGGGTCACAAACACCACTGGCACTACACCACCCTCGGTCTCGGCCCGGCCATGCTGGATCATGGACGCCATCGAAACCCCATGCTTGGCAAGGGTGGCGGTAACCTCGGCCATAACACCGGGGCGATCCCAAACCATCAGGCGCAGGTAATAAGGCCCGACATGCTTTTCGAGTGACGCGCGCACATTTTTTTTCAAACGATCCGCCGGAACGCCAAAGACCGGCGCATTGCGACCTGCGGCAATATCGACAAGATCGGCAACCACGGCCGATGCCGTCGGGCGTTCGCCTGCCCCGCGCCCCTGCAGGACGACCGGACCGACATAATCACCTTCAAGCACGACGGCGTTAAATACGCCTTCGACTTTCGAAATCTGGGTGCTGCGATCCACAAGAACCGGTGATACGCGCTGTTCGATTCCTTCCGGAGTCTGCTTGGCAATTGCCAGCAACTTGATGCGATATCCAAGTTCCTCGGCCAGTTGGATATCAAGGGCCGATACGCTGCGAATGCCTTCAACCGCAATCGCGTCAAAATCGACCTCGACGCCAAAGGCAAGGCTGGTCAGGATCGCAAGTTTATGCGCGGCATCAATACCATCGACATCGAATGTCGGATCGGCTTCGGCATAGCCAAGCTTCTGGGCTTCGGCCAGAACATCGGCAAAATCACGCCCCTGTTCGCGCATGGTGGTCAGGATATAGTTACACGTTCCGTTCAGGATACCGGTCACACGCGATATCGCATTGCCTGCCAATCCTTCGCGCAGCGCCTTGATTACCGGAATACCGCCAGCAACGGCTGCTTCATAGGCGATGGTAACATTGTTTGCATCGGCAATACGCGCCAGTTCGACACCATGCAGGGCAATCAGCGCCTTGTTGGCGGTCACAACATGCTTGCCGTTTTCAAGGGCCGCCTTGCAGACGTCATAGGCAATGCCGTTCGAACCGCCGATGGTTTCAACAACCACATCGACATTGCTGTCGGCTGCCAGTTCGCGGGCGTCTTCGTACCAGGTAATGCCTTCGGTCGAAAATCCACGGTCCCGAGTTCGATCGCGCGCCGATACTGCTGTGACAATCATCGGAGAACCGGAACGGTCCGCCAGATTGTCCCTGTGTTCGCTCAGCAGTTTAACGGTTCCGGCACCGACCGTACCAAGGCCTGCCACACCGATCTTTACGACGTTTTGCACGATAACTCCTCATGCCGTGGTTGGAATTGCGCATACGCGACGGAGTCTTTTACAACATCCGGTGCGCACACAAAACTTCGCCCGGGACATG
Source organism: uncultured Thalassospira sp. (assembly GCA_966210655.1). Taxonomy (GTDB): domain Bacteria; phylum Pseudomonadota; class Alphaproteobacteria; order Rhodospirillales; family Thalassospiraceae; genus Thalassospira. The sequence continues at coordinate 6,468 of CBIHMD010000085.1, read as the reverse complement.
TCCCGGGCGAAACATAGAATGCTTTATCGAATATCAGACGGATTTCTTCAACAGTTCACGTGCAGATTCTGCATCGGGATATTTCTGGAAGAATGCCTTGATATTGCGATTGGCCTGCCGGATGCGATGCTTGTTTTCAACAAGGGCAATACGAACATGGCGGTCTCCATACTCGCCAAAGCCAAGACCAGGGGCCACCGCGACACCTGCTTCCTGCAAAAGAAGCTTCGAGAAATCAAGTGATCCCAGTTCTTCAAACGCCTTGGGAATCGGGGCCCATGCAAACATCGTTGCCGCCGGGACCGGAATATTCCATCCGGCACTTTGCATCCCCTCGATAAAGATATCGCGGCGGTCACGATACAGATTGCGGAATTCCTCGACACAATCCTGCGGGCCGTTAAGGGCCGCGGTTGCCGCCACCTGGATCGGGGTAAATGCACCGTAATCAAGATACGATTTGATCCGCGTCAGCGCATTGATCAGCTTCTTGTTACCGGTCGCAAAACCGATGCGCCATCCCGCCATCGAATAGGTTTTCGACAGCGAATAGAATTCAACGGCAATTTCCTTTGCCCCTTCGACCTGAAGGATCGAGGGTGGCGGGTTGCCATCAAAATAGATTTCCGAATAGGCGATGTCCGACAAGATATAGATTTCCTGCGCCCGGCAGAAATCGACGACTTCCTTATAGAAATCAAGATCAACCACCAGCGATGTCGGGTTGGCCGGGAAGTTCAGCACAACGGCACTGGGTTTCGGGACCGAATGTTTCACCGCACGATGCAGCTGCTCCATAAAGCTTTCGGCGTTGAATTCGCCCTGCTCGTCATGGCCAATCGGGATATGGCGCAATGCCGCACCGGCAATGATGAAACCGAACGCATGGATCGGATAGGACGGGTTGGGCACCAGAATGATGTCACCGGGGCTGGTGATGGCAGCCGCAAGGTTGGCAAGGCCCTCCTTGGAGCCCAGAGTCACAACGGTTTCGGTTTCCGGATCGATATCAACCCCGAAGCGCCGCCCGTAATAAGCCGCCAACGCCTTGCGCAAACCGGGAATACCGCGCGACATCGAATAACCATGCGTGCGCGGGTTCTTGATCGTCTCAACCAGCTTGTCGACAATGTGTTGCGGGGTGGCCGGGTCCGGATTGCCCATGCCGAAGTCAATAATGTCCTCTCCCGCTCGCCGCGCCGCCGCTTTCATCGCATTTACTTCAGCAAATACGTATGGCGGCAGGCGTTTTATGCGATGGAATTCCTGGGACATTATCCTACATCCTCGTCACTTCGCCGGTTTTCGAATTTTCTTCGAAAACCGGATCGTCGAATTGAAAAAAATTGCGCGCCACACGACAAAATGCGGGTGGCGCGCCGTACAATTCGAAGGATGTACCTTTTTTAGGATCAATAATCCATAAAGATTTCAACACGGCGGTTTCCGGCCTCACCGGCAGGAACGCCTTCATAATAGCGCGGATCTGCCGATCCATCGGCCCCGACAAAGATCGCATCAGGGTTAACACCGAGAGACACCAGTTCCGATACCACCGCCGATGCACGCCGTTCAGAAACCTGACGGTTGATCGCCATGTGTTCTTCAAGGCTCATATTCGCGGTGCGCATCGATGCATGACCGATAATGCGAAGGATACCGCCGGTCTGACGCCATGCCTGTGCAACCTGGGTCAGAACATTGTTATCCGTGCCCGACAGGTTGGAAGAACCATGTCCGAACTGGATTTGGGCAACCTGAACGCCATTGATACTCGGACCGAGCGTATCGATCGATCGAACGCCAAGACGCGCAGCCAGAACCTCGTTCGCGGTTTCTGCATACGGCATGGCAGAATCGGACAAATAGGCATTTCCGCCACCGCCAAGCTGGCTTTCGTCGACAATCACCGATCCGTTATCGGAATAAACCGAATAGTCGAAGGATTCTGTCTGCGCAGCAGGGCTGGAGCCCGGTGTCGGTTCATCGGCAAACACGCCCTCACCCTCGGCAAGGCGCTTGTTGTACTGATCCATTACCGGATCGCTATACTGCGTAGTTGGGGATGCTTCGGCAGACTCGGTCGGCGCATTATCATTTTCAGATGCAGCCATGGCCGCACCCGCACCAACCGCAGCACCAGCTTTTGCCGTATCAGATTTCAGAACATCCGGCTTTTCAGGTGCCGGTTCCGGCGTCGGGATCGGGCCAGACGTCGGTGCCTTGGCATTCCATTCATCCGCAACTTTCGACCCTGACTGCGCCGATGTTACAGCACTTCCCGTCGCCGCCCCGGCGGCACCTGCTGCTGCCGCGGTCTTGGTTTCAACAGCCTTGGCTGTAGTTTCAGCCGATTTCTGTACTTCGGTTGCGGTCGATTGGGCTTCGGCAGCCTGTGCTTTTGGTTCTGCCATTGCACTGTTGCTAACCGCCGTCGTTGGTGCCGGGGTGATTTCCGGCTGATCGACATTTGCAGCACTTGGCTCCGGTTCGGGCTGAAGCGCATTGACCGGCGGGGTGCTTTGACGGCGGCCCGACTGGGAATATTGCGCATTCGCGCGATCCGCAGCAAGGCCGGCAACAAGGGCGTCACGTTCTTCATCACCGGTTACGACCGGCTTGGCCGGTGTATCGGCCAGACGCGGATAATCTTCGTCTTCGCCCGGTATTGCTTCCTCGGACTTGGCAGCAGTTTCATCTTCGCCGTCAAACGCATCGCCAACCGATTTCCCCCACTCGATCGGATTGATTGCATCAGGGACCGATGAACAGGCGCCCAGCATCAGCACAACGGCAAGCGCCGATCCAGCATGTAGCAAGGGCCGCAATTTATTTTTTGCGGACTCGTGCTCCGACCACCGCCATGTCGTCGATTTCAGAACGCCCATTTGATTTCGCTGCTCCAAACTATGTTTTATGCGACGTTGCCGTTGAAGATTGCGACAAATCCGTCACCTTATATTTCTTGTATTACCCCTCATCAGCGGGCTAGGCTAAGACTATGATAAGCTTGGGATCAAGCAGAGTTTCAACCCGACACGCCGTTTGAGGGCATTGGATCATAAAACGGGAAAAGGATTGCGATATCGCAAAGATCGAATTTCCTGCTTTATGTTCCGATGCACCGGCGGCGGTATCATAAGGGAATGCGCCATGAACGATCAACAGGCCAAAGAAACCGAAATTCATCTTCCCGATCCCGAGGAACTGTCAACAGCAATGGCAGAAATCGCCGAGAGAAGTCAAAGACTTGTCGCCGATTTTCTGGCCAAGCAAGCAGAAGACCCGGAAATTTCCGATCCAGATCCGCTTAATATCGGCTCGGCTTTTGTCGAACTGACCTCCCATATGATGCAAAACCCGGCCAAGCTGGTCGAAGCACAAATGGATTTGTGGCAGCAATATTATACGCTTTGGCATAACACCACGATGCGCATGATGGGTCAGGAATCCGAGCCTGTTGTGTCCCCGCAAAAAGGTGATCGCCGTTTCCGCGACGAGGCATGGGAAAACAACGAACTTTTCGATTTCATCAAGCAATCCTATCTGCTGTCGTCGCAATGGATGCAGAATGTTGTGCATGATGTTGACGGGCTGGATGACAAAACCGCCCAGAAAGTCGAATTCTATACCCGCCAGTTTGCCGATGCGATTTCGCCTACCAACTTCATGATGACCAATCCCGAAGTCCTGCGGGCCACCATCGAAAGCGGCGGCGAGAACCTTCTTAAAGGACTTGGCAACCTTCTGGACGATCTGGAACGCGGCAAGGGCAAGCTTCAGATCAAAATGACCGATCTGGATGCCTTTAAAATCGGCGAGAATGTCGCCACCACCGAAGGATCGGTGATCGGCAAGACCCAGTTGATGGAATTGCTGCAATACAAGCCGACAACCGACAAGGTCGCCAAACGTCCGCTTGTGATCGTGCCGCCATGGATCAACAAATATTACATTCTTGATCTGCGCCCGGAAAACTCCTTCCTCAAATGGGCCGTCGAACAGGGGCACACGGTGTTCGTGCTGTCATGGGTTAACCCGGACAGCAAACTGACCGAGGAAAGTTTTGAGGATTATGCACGCGACGGCGTTCTTGCCGCCCTTGATATGATCGAACAGGCCACCGGCGAGAACGAAATCAACGCCATCGGCTATTGCCTTGGCGGGACGCTTTTGTCTTCCACACTGGCTTACATGGCGAAAAAGGGTGATGATCGCATCAAGTCCGCGACCTTTTTCACCACCCTTATCGATTTTGAAAAATCCGGGGAACTGTCGGTCTTTGTCGATGACAAGCAGATCGAAAGCCTTGAAAATCGCATGTCGAAGGAAGGCTATCTTGACGGTCGCGACATGGCGATGTCGTTTAACATGCTGCGCGCCAATGATCTGATCTGGTCATTTGTCGTCAACAATTACATGCTGGGCAAGGATCCCTTCCCGTTCGACCTGCTGTACTGGAATTCCGATTCGACCCGGATGCCAAAAGCAATGCACAGCTTCTATCTGCGGAATATGTATAACAAAAACCTGCTGCGCGAACCGGGCGGCATCACGATTCTGGGCGAAAAGATCGACCTGCGCGATATCAAAATTCCGGTCTATTTCCTGTCAACGCGCGAGGATCACATCGCACCATGGCAGGCGACCTATGCCGGAACGCAATTGATGTCCGGACAGGTCAAGTTCGTCCTTTCGGCATCGGGCCACATTGCCGGTGTGGTCAATCCCCCCGCGGCCAAGAAATATTGCCACTGGACCTATAACCGCAACCCGGCCAACCCGGATGACTGGATCGCCAAGGCAACCCAGCATGATGGTTCATGGTGGTCGGACTGGCAAAACTGGATCAGTCGTCGTTCAGGTGGCCAGGTCAAAGCCCGCAAACCGGGGGATGGCAAGCTTAAAGTATTGGGCGCAGCCCCTGGCGAATATGTCAAAGTGCAACTTTCCTGATCATCTCTCACAACTGGCATTTCCGGCCCGCCCGAGGTGGCGGGCCGTTTCTTTGGTTCGAAGGAAAATACCATGTCCCAGAAAATCGGTTTCCTAGGCGCAGGCCGCATGGCATCTGCAATGATTTCCCGCCTGCTGGAACAGGGTTATCCGGTCAAGGTCTGGAACCGTAGTGCCGCCAAAATCGAACCGTTGGTTGCCAAGGGGGCAATTGCCTGCGCGACACCAGCCGAGGCGGCAAGCGATGTTGACGTGGTCCTTTCCTTCATGGCCGACGATATCGCTGCCGAAGCCGTCTGGCTGGGCGACAATGGTGCGCTTTGCGCAATGACTCCGGGTGCCCTAGCCATCGAATGCTCCACCCTTTCACACGGGTTTGTTCTGGAACTGTCCGGCAAGATCATGACGGCAGGCTGCCTTTATATCGATGCACCGGTCACCGCCGTTCCGGCACAGGTTGCAGCGGGCGAAACCATGTTTTTGATCGGTGCGGATAATGTCGCCCTTGAACAGGCCCGCCCGATCATGGAAGCGGTTGCCAACCGTATCGTGCATTTCGGCCCGATCGGATCGGGTACTGTCTATAAGCTGATGAATAACCTTTTGGGGGCGGTCCATATTGCTGCCGCCGCCGAACTGGTTGCGGTCGCGCAAAAGGCGGGGCTGGATGGCGATCTGGTTGCCGAAGCATTCACCAATGGTGCTGTCGCCAGCCGGGCCGGAGTCATGACGATCCCGGGCATGATCAGCGGCAATCATAACGAAGGCATTCATTTTACCGCCGCCCTTCGGGCCAAGGATGCCGGCTATGCCATGTGGCTGGCCGATGAACTTGGACTTGATCTGCCGGTCGGGCGATCCGCGACCGAAATGTTTGACCGCGCGATAGAGGCCGGACTTGGCGACCTTGCACAAAGTGCCGTGCTGGAAACCGTTCGCGGCAGGTAGGCCTATTTTTTCTTCCTTGCCGCTATGGCCGCTTCATCCTGTTCGACCAGAAGGGGCTCGTACCGCGCATCGGTCAGGGCTCTAAGAAACGCCACCAGTGCATCAATGCGCTTGGTATCAAGGGCGTCCCCCTGCTCCAGCTCTTTAAGCGACACGGTATCGGGGACTTCCGCATCACCCCACGGTTTTTTGGTTTCCGGGTTAAGCTGGGCCGATTTCGCACGGCTGTTGTATTTGTTATAGAACTTCATCACGGTACGCAGATCGGCAAACACACCGTTATGCATATACGGCCCGGTCACCGCGACATTGCGAAGCCCCGGCGTTTTGTATTTGCCCTTATGCGCCACATCGTCAATCGCCGGATTATCCAGAAGCCCGTTATCGGTAAAATCGGGGTCCTTGTTATTCTCGTTGCGGACCGCCACGTTCCGCGGCACGCCGATATTCTGGAGCCTGCGCGCCTTCAAAGGCGTGTACTACGCGATCAGCCTGTTCAACCTCCGGCGCTGCCTGGCTGCGTGGCGGCGCCGCAAGCAGGTGGTACGAGAGAGCCACCGCGAC
>CBIHMD010000084.1:0-8466 GCA_966210655.1 uncultured Thalassospira sp. | reverse complement strand
GTGATGGTGGCACCGTTTTCGATAATCCGGCCATCAAGCAATGGCCCGACCAGGGGGCCGTCAAGACCAAGACCTGCCTGTGCGGCGCGTGTCGCAACCGACAGCTTCCAGCCGATCTGCCGTGCACCTGTCAGGGCAAGCGTTGCCTGCTGTATTTCATACGCTGTTTTGAAATTGCCCGGATTGGCGTCATCGGGCAGGGGATCAATCAAAGTGTTTTGCATGAAGGCATCGGCCAGAATCCGGCTTGCCTTGGTGATGTCGGTCATTCCCTGTGCACGTCCTTCTGTTTTGAGGTGTTTTCACCAGCGTAACGGCGTGATCGCGCAAAGTCATCATATCAATTATCGGGAGTCGCGTATTCCCGATGAAAATCCGGTTGGTATGATGACTTTTATCAATAGCCTTAATGCACGAAATCCCGGTAAATCGCTGTTTTTGCGATAGACTAAAGTCTTTGAGTATTATGATTGACACAATGATATGATGAATTTATAGAATCATCATAGGTTATGTCGATGCTTTATGAATTGAAGGACGTTTTATGCATTATCAGGAACTGAAAACGGCAATTGGTGCCGGTCTCCTTTCTTTCCCGGTTACGCCGTTCAAGGCGGATGGGTCGCTGGATATGGATACCTATCGCACGCATGTCGGCTGGCTGGCGCAATATCCGGCTGCGGCCCTGTTTGCGGCTGGTGGCACCGGCGAGTTTTTCTCGCTGACCCCGGCGGAAGTCGTTCAGACCGTGCGTGTCGCCAAGGAAGTCGCAGGCAGTACTCCGATCATTGCCGGTTGCGGTTATGGTACAGCCATGGCCGTTGAACTGGCGCGCGAATGTGAAAAGGCCGGTGCCGATGGTTTGCTTTTGCTGCCGCAATATCTTGTCGGTGCCAAGCAGGAAGGCATGTATGAGCGCGTCAAGGCGGTCTGCAATGCGGTCAAGATCGGTGTGATCGTTTACAACCGCGACAATGCGATCCTGTCGGCTGAAACGCTTTCCAGATTGTGTGATGAATGTCCGAACCTGGTTGGTTTCAAGGATGGTCATGGCGATATCGAACTGGTTACGCGCGTTTGCGTCACCATGGGAGATCGTCTTTCCTATATCGGTGGCATGCCGACAGCCGAAGTTTTTGCCAAGGCTTACAAGGCAGCGGGTGTTACCACCTATTCGTCGGCGATCTTCAACTTCCTGCCCAAACAGGCGCTGGAATTCTATGACGCGCTGACCAATGACGACGATGCGACGATGAACCGTATCCTGACCGAATTCTTCTATCCGTATCTGGCGATACGCGATCGCGGCACGGGTTATGCCGTGTCGATCGTCAAGGCAGGCATGCGGGTTATCGGGCGTGATACCGGTCCGGTGCGCAGCCCGCTGACCGATCTGAGCGCCGAAGAACACGACATGCTGGCCGAGGTTATCCGCAAGGCGTTCGGCGAGAGCGCATTGAAGGTTGCCTAAGTGGCACAACCCGGCAGGTGGCTTCTGCCGGGACTACCCTGCGACGCTGAAAAAGCAAATAGCGCGCAATAAATCGTTTTCAGGAAAACGATTACTTGTTGTTACAAGTAACAAGATGTAACGTTTCCTGACAACAACTGGTCCCATCAGGGAAAACAAGACTTTAACGTTGAACGACATAAAGTCACGGGAGGAATATCAATGAACAAGTTTATGAAAACCACGACACTGACGGTTGCCGCAGCGGCAATGTCGGTGGCCTTTGTTGCCGGTGCGCAGGCACGCGAATGGCGCGGCTGGAATATCCATCCGGCAGACTATCCGGTTTCGACCGGGATGGAAGAATTCGCCCGCCTGATCAATGAAAAATCCGGTGGCGACCTTGAAGCCAAGGTTTATCACGGCGGCGTTCTGGGCGATCAGCCCGATGCGATTCAGCAGGTTCGCCTTGGCGGTCTGGACTGGGCTGTTTTCAACCTCGGTCCGCTTGGTGAAGTTGCACCCGAAGCAAACGTTGTTTCCCTGCCCTTCATCTTTAAGAACGTCGATGCCATGCATGAAGTCATGGACGGCCCGGCTGGTCAGCAGATTGCAGACGGTCTTGCCGAAGCAGGCCTTCAGGCACTGGGCTGGTATGATTCCGGTGCGCGTTCTTTCTATAACACCAAGCATCCGATCAACACACCCGAAGACCTTAAAGGCCTTAAATTCCGTGTGATGAGCAACGATCTGTATGTGCAGATGGTCGGTGCACTTGGTGGTAACGCAACCCCGATGCCTTATGGTGAAGTTTACCAGTCCCTGAAAACCGGTGTGATCGACGGTGCAGAAAACAACTATCCGTCCTACGACAGCTCGGGCCATTTCGAAGCGGCAAAATACTATTCGGTGACCCAGCACCTGATCCTTCCGGAATGCCTGTGCGTAAACAAGGCGCTTTATGACGGGCTGTCGGATGACGAAAAGAAGATCCTTCAGGAAGCCGCCGATGAGTCGGTTACCGTGCAGCGCGCTGCTTGGGCCGAACGTGCAGAAAAGTCCAAGGAAAAAGTTGTTGCTGCCGGTATCGAAGTGAACGAAATCGCCGATAAGGCAGCGTTCCAGGATGCGATGCAGCCTGTCTATGACAACTTCATCAAAGCCAACCCGGATCTGGCCGATCTGGTCAAGGCGATCCAGGACGCCCAGAAATAATTGATCAAGTCATAGAAGGGCGGCGACATTTTCGCCGCCCTTCTTTACGCTTGTATTCATTCCTTTTTGTTTATCCATTTCTGGCGGCGTGCGAATGCTTTTACAAATCACCGGGATGCTTGACCGTTTGGGTGGCGGACTTGCCAAAATCCTCAATCTGATTGGTGGGATTGCGCTGGTGGCGTTGATCCCTGCCTTTGCCTGGCTGGTTTTCGGGCGTTATGTCCTTAACGAAACCCCAACCTGGGTCGAACAGGTTTCCCTGATCCTGATCGTTCTGATCACCTTTCCGGTCGCTGCGGCATGTATCCGCGATAACAGCCATCTTTCGGTATCGTTTTTCAGGGATTCCCTGCCTCCAAAGGCCTCTGCGGTTTTGGCACTGATCAGCTACGCTGCCATGACGGTGTTCGGTTTTTACATGCTTGTTGGCGCGTATGATCTTGTTATTTTCAACTGGGCCAAAAGCATGCCGATCATCCATATTCCCGATGGTTTGCGATCCGTTCCGATGCTGGTTTGCGGCGGGGGCATCGTATTTTACAGCCTCGTGCATATCCTTAAAATCATCACCGGCTGGAAAACCATCGCACAAAGCCGGTTTTACAGTGACGAACTGCTTGATAAGGACGTTGAATAAATGGGCATGACCATTCTTTTGGGCCTGTTTGCCATTGGCATTGTCATTGGCATGCCCGTTGCCCTTGCGCTCGGGATTGCCGCCCTTGCGACCTTTTTCTTCGAAGGTCTGCCGACCCTGATTGCGTTTCAGCGTATCGGTTCGGGGATCAGTGCCTTCTCGCTTCTGGCCATTCCGTTCTTTATCTTTGCCGGTGAATTGATGCTGCATGGCGGGATCGCCAACCGGCTGGTACAGTTTGCAACTGCCCTTGTCGGCAGTCGTCGGGGCGGACTTGGCATTGTGAACGTGTTTTCATCTATGCTGTTTGGGGGCATTTCCGGATCGGCCGTGGCCGATACATCTGCCCTTGGCTCGATTCTGATCCCGGTAATGAAGAAAGAAGGTTATCGGGCGGATTACGCGGTCAACGTCACGGTGACCTCGTCGATTGCCGGCATCATGATCCCGCCCAGCCATAACATGATCCTGTATGCGGTTGCTGCTGGCGGCGGGATTTCGATTTCCAAACTGTTCATGGCCGGACTGGTGCCAGGCATCATCATGTGCCTGCTGCTTGGCCTTGCGACATGGCTTGTGGCGATCAAGCATGGCTATCCGGCTGTACCGTTTCCGGGGTGGCGGGTTGTCGGGGTTACGGCCATTCGCGCCATTCCGGGCTTTTTCACCGCCGTCATCATCGTCGGCGGTGTGTTGAGCGGTGTGTTCACCGTCACGGAATCCGGTGCCATCGGTGTGGCTTATGCGCTGATCATTACCGGGCTTGTCTATCGCGAACTGAATTGGGCCGGGTTTGTTGCGGCGGTCAAACAATCGGCGAAGACGACGGCTCTTGTCATGCTGCTGGTCGGGTGTGCGTCGGCCTATGGCTATATGCTGGCGTTTTATCAGGTGCCCGATGCACTGGCCCATGCGATTACCTCGATCACCGATAATCCGATCATGGTTCTGTTGCTGATCAATGTCATGCTGCTGGTGGCGGGCATGATCATGGATATGGCAGCACTGATCCTGATCTGTACGCCGATCTTCCTGCCGCTGGCGACCCAGTTTGGTATGGATCCGATCCAGTTTGGCATGGTTTTGATGATGAATTTGGGCCTTGGCCTTTGTACGCCGCCGGTGGGGTCCTGCCTGTTTGTCGGCTGTGCGATTGGCGGGGTGAAGATCGAAAAGGCCGTCATGACGATCTGGCCATTTTATCTGGCGATCCTGACGGCGCTTATGCTGACAACCTATGTACCTGCGATCTCGCTGACACTGCCAAACCTTGTGTTTGGTGGTGGCTGATCGCGGACCAAGATGACTTCGAAGAGGAAGACGATGAAACGTTTGCTGATTACCGGTGCTGCCGGCAACCTTGGAAAAATCCTGCGCGAGGGACTTAAAGGCTATGCCGATGTCCTGCGCCTTTCGGATATCGCACCGATGGACCCAGCCGGTCCGGGCGAGGAAGTGGTGCCTTGCGATCTTTCGGATCGGGCGGCTGTGCATGAACTGACCAAGGATTGCGACGGGATCATTCATCTCGGCGGGATTTCGATCGAAGCCGCGTTTGATGACCTGTTGCAAGCCAATTTCCTTGGCACCTATAACCTGTATGAAGGCGCACGTAAAAACGGCAAGCCACGCATTCTGTTTGCCAGTTCGAACCACGCCATCGGGTTCCACAAGCGCACCACCAAGCTTGATGACAAATCCGAACTGCGCCCCGACAGCCTGTATGGCGTGACCAAATGCTATGGCGAGGCATTGGCGAGTTATTATTACGACAAGTTCGATGTTGAAACCGTCTCTTTGCGTATCGGGTCATGCTTTGAAAAGCCGCGTGATCGCCGGATGCTTTCGACATGGATGAGCCCGCGCGATTTTATTTCCCTGATGAAGGCGGTATTTGATGCGCCGATGACCGGCCATCTGGTGATGTATGGGGTTTCGAACAATCGTACCAAATGGTGGAGCAACGCCCACGCCGATCTGATCGGTTGGCAGCCGCAGGACAGTTCCGATATCTTCCGCGAAGAAATCGAGGCGGCCTTCCCGGCAGAGGACCGCCATGATCCGGTTGTGATATATCAGGGCGGTGGTTTTGCCGCCAAAGGTCACTTCGAAGATTGATCTTTGATTTTTGTTACGCATACAAAGGGCCGCATAAGCGGCCCTTTGTTGTTTTTGGTGAAAAAACGCTGCTGCATTTCGTCTATGAGATAATGACCAGTTACTTTCTCCATGAGGAAATTGATGTTCAGATCAAGCTCGCTGACGGATGATATTGTACTGTTCGAGATGGTTGACGCGCAAAGTGCTGCCGATGGGGAGAGCTATATCAGGGCTCTTTACTCACTTTCGGCCCGAACGGAACCCGCGATATTGATCATGCTTTTTACCGGGCATGTCGAGCAGGATCACGAAACCCGCAAACAGGCGGCGCTTTGGTTCAAGCATAACCGCGACCGGTTGCCGTGCTTCGCCAAGGGACTGATACAGGTGGAGCCGGATCACGAACATGACCTTGCCGAAGAGGTCGAGAACAGCAACTTTGCAAGGATGCTGCCCTTTCCCCTGAAGCATGCCGAAAGCCTTAAAGAGGCTTATGCGATGGCAAAGAACTGGCCGAAGCCCTAACGTTTGCGGATTGCCAGAAACAGGAAGTAAGCTGTTCCGATCAGGGCGGCGATCAGCCCGGTTGGCAACTGTTGCGGATACAGCAGGTTTCTGGCCATCCATTCGGCAACCATCATCACATTCGCCCCGATCAGAACCGCACCCAGCAAATGCCCGCCCGCAAGCCGGTAACCGGCAATACGCGCCAGGTGCGGGGCCATCAGACCGACGAAGCTGAGCGGCCCGACAAGCAGTGTGGCACTGGCGGCAAGGATGGCGGCCAGCAACATGATGAAGAACTGAAAACCTGAAATGCCAAGACCAAGCGAGGTAGCTTGATCATTGCCAAATGATGCCAGTTCAAGCGGGCGGCGCACCGCAATCACCACAACCAGCAAGGCCGCCGTGACCCCGGCGACGATCAGGACTTCGTCCATGCGGGTAAAATAGGTGGTGCCGGCCAGCCATGAAATCAGCATCGATGTTTGTGTGCCGCTGCGGGTCAACGCAATGCGGACAATCGAGCCCAGAATGGCGGTTAGAGCCAAGCCGTTGAGTAATAGGTAATGCGGGGCGTGGGTGAATTTCCGGCACAGAAGCAACAGAATGATCAGCGAAATGATACCGCCAGCCGCCCCGATAAACATCAGTTCAGCCCGTTGTCCGAAGCCGAAGAATACAAGGGCGATGATCATGGCGAGTGCAGTGGCAGAGCTGACGCCGGTGATTTCCGGACTGGCCAGTGGGTTACGTCCGACGCGTTGAATTAACGTACCGGAAACCGCCAATGCAGCTCCGCAAATGATCGCGGCAAAGGTGCGTTCGGAGCGTTGAAGGACGATGTCATAGAAGCTTTCGCCGCCGGTCAGAAATACGAAATCATGGCCGTTAAACGACACAAACAAAGATAAGCCCAGACCTGTAACCAACCCTAATACCAGTATCAGGCTCAGCACATTTTTCGAGACAATTTGCTGATCGGGGTGGTGATCCTCGCTTTGTTGGCCGGGCATGATTCTGGCCTTGCGAAGGATCAGTATGATGAATGGTGCACCGATCAAGGCAGTGGCCGCACCGGTTGGAACGATGTCGCCATCAAGCCCGTTCATCTGTCGGACAAGAAAGTCGATACACAGCAATGCAAAACCGCCGGTCAACAGCGAATAGATCATCAGGTCGCGTGAACGTGTCAGACCGGCAATCCGCAGAGCGGCAGGGACGGCCAGACCGATAAAACCGATCAGCCCCGCAGCCGAAATGACCGATGCGGTAATGAAAACGGCAAAGCCCAGGATCAACAACCGCAAGATGGTGACGCGTGCGCCAAGCGAGCTGGCGGTGTCGTCGCCAAGGGCAAGAAGATCAAGTGGGCGCGAGAGAAGCAGAACAACAGCAACACCGATCAGCAGGCGGGGCAAAACAAACTGTGTTGAGTCCCAGCCGTTTTGCGCGAGGTCACCCGCCCCCCACATGAAGACCGATTGCAGATACTGTTCGTTAAACAGCAGAAAAATCTGCGTACCCGATTGCAGCATCAGATTGATGATCATCCCGGCCAGTATCAGCCAAAGCGTCGCATTGGCGCGCCGCGATGCAATCAGGTAAACCGCGCCAAGGGCGATCATACCACCGGCAAGGGCCGCGGCTTCCTTGAACGGGGCGAGTGCCGCCGGGGCCAGCAGCAGGAAAACCGTCAGGGCAAACTCAACACCTGCGCCGACGCCGAGGGTCGTCGGGGATGCCAGCGGGTTGCGCAATACCGTCTGGATCGCTGCCCCGGCCAGGGCTAGGCCAGCCCCGCAGATAAAGGCCATCGCGATTCGTGGCAGGGTACTGAAGTGAAACAGGATTTGATCAAAGTCGGTTTCGTCAGGATGAAACAGCACATTCATCCCGGCCCCGTTTTGCAGGAATGGCCAAAGATCGTTGATCAGGATGGCAATCGAACAGATCGCAAGTACAAGGCACAGGATCGCCGGGCCGCGATAGAAAAACCGGCTCATGTCACGGCTCGTTTCGCCGCTCATTTAACCGGGCCGCTTTCCATGCTTTCGGCAAGAAGCCGGGCAAAGCGCAAGGCGGATGGCATACCGCCATAGGCCCAGACGACAGGCAATTCGTAAACCCGGTCGTCCCGTACGAAATCAAGGATTTTCCAGACCGGCGATGCCCAGACCTTTGCGCGGATCACATCGGGTACCGGGTTCAGGTACACCAGCGTATCCTGCGCACGCGGACCAAGGATTTCGACGCCCCCCTTGGCAAAGCCCCAATTGTTGACCGGCCCCTGATAGGCCAGTGGTAGATCCATTTTCGCGAGTACGGTGCCGGGCAGGGACGATTTGCCATAAAGCCCGATATGGCTTTCGGATACGAACTGGGTGATTGCAAGGGCGCGGTCCGGCGGCATGGCAGCCCGGATGCGATTGCCATATTCGGCGAATTTGGCATCAGCATCGGCAATCCATGCCGCAGCCTCTGCCTCGCGCCCGGTGGCTTTGGCGAGTGTATCAAAAAGTTTACGGGCTTCGGGCAGGGCATCGCGGTTGTTGTTATA
>CBIHMD010000083.1:0-8482 GCA_966210655.1 uncultured Thalassospira sp. | reverse complement strand
GGCGACATCGTCATTCAGGACATCGGGCGTATTGGAAACGCGAATGCCACGCGCAGTGCAGGCCGGAATATCAATGGCATCATAGCCAACCCCGAAACTTGTAATGACCTTAAGGTTCGGAAGCTTTTCGATCAGCTCCGTCGGCACCCCGACCCCGGCGGTCGAAACAAGTGCTGTAATCCTGTCCGCCACATCAGAAAGAAACGCGTCCTTGTCCGTCGCCTGATCCCAGCGATGCAGTTCGTACTGTTCTGCCAGTTTTTCCATATGACGCGGGCGAATGGCTGAAACGACGAGAATATGGTTTTCCGACCTGGACATTGGGGATTCTCCGGTGGTGGCGAGAGAACCAGACTAGCGACAACTCACTTGTAAAACAAGAGAACAGGATAATTAACTGGATGCATCAACGCTCTATAATATAAATCCTGAATACGATCGGCAACATCAGCATCGCAACGACAAACACAAGAATACTGACCGGCAATCCGCACCGCCAATAATCGCCAAAACGATAGCCCCCCGGCCCCATGATGATCGTATTATTGTGATGGCCGACCGGGGTCAGGAAATCGGTCGAAGCACCAATCGCCACCGCCATCAGGAAGGCATCCGGCGCAAGACCGGCACGAGACGCCAGTGCGATTACAATTGGCGCCAGTACAACAACTGTCGTGACATTGTTCAGGATCGGTGTAATTCCCATCGCCAGCAACAATGTCAACGCCAATAGCCACATCGGCCCCGCCGTACCGGCAAGTTGCAACAGGTACCCTGCAATCAGTTCCGCCGTTCCCGTGCTACGCAGCGCTTCACCAATCGGAATAAGAGCCGCAAGCAGGACAAGAACCGGCCCCTCTACACGCCGGTAAAGGTCACGCGCACTGATCACACGCACCATCAGCATCATGGCAACGGCCGCAACGAATGATACCGCCGGTGTCGCAAGGCCACTGGCAGCCAGAAAAATCGCAACGGCAAAAATGCCGATGGCCCAAAAGGCGGCACGTGGACGCAACCGGATTGTTCTTGCCGCCAGCGGCAATAATCCCAGATCGGAAATCGCCGTATCGATCCGCCCGGGTCTTCCCCGGAAAATAAGGATATCACCCGGTGCCACGGTCGCGTCGGCCAACCGACCGTCAAATCGTTTGCTTTGACGCGCCATAGCCACAATATCGACCTGCCATCGTTCAGCCGGTTCAAGGGTATGAAGATTGCTGCCCTGAACGATACTGTCGGCGGGCACGACGGCCTCAACCATTTCGGCATCGTCGGAAAGGACACCAATCTGACCGGGCAACCGAAATCCATACCGGTCACAAAGCAATTCCAGTATTTCGAGTTCCGCCTCGACAATCATCAGATCACCAACAACGAATGTCTGGCGTGGTTTGGGTGCAAAGACACGCCGACTGTCGCGGACAATCCCGTGTACGCGCACTGGCAACGTTGCTTCCAGGGCCGACACAGAACCAAAATCAGGGATACCGTTCACCCCGACACGCAACTCTGTCAGATAACGCCCGGCATCGCGTTGCTCGCCATCGGCAAGATGGCGTCCGGGTATCAAACGCCAACCAACAGTGACAAGCCACGCCACACCGGCAACTGCGATGACGCTCCCGACCGGCGCAAAGTCGAACATGCCAAATGGCTGACTGATGGTACTTTGCCGGATTTGGGAAATGATAAGATTGGCCGGGGTCCCGATCAGGGTCGTCATCCCACCCAGTAATGTTGCAAAGGAAAGCGGCATTAAAAGATAGCCGGGATGTTCGCCTCGGCTGGCACTTGCCGCAAGGGCGACAGGCATCAGCAAAGCCAGCGCACCGATATTGTTCATGAATGCCGAAAGAACGGCCCCGGCAAGACAGAATACCGCAATCATCGCAGCACGGCTTTCAAACCGGTCGGAAAGCATGCGACTGACCGGCTCAAGCGCACCTGTCGCCACAATGGTACGCGTGATGATCAGAACACCTGCAACGGTAATAACGGCACCGTTCGAAAAGCCGGAAAATGCGCTATGCTGGGGAACGATCCCCAAAACAACGGCAGCAAGCAGGGCAACAACCGCGACAAGATCATATCTGAAACGGTCGCTTGCCATCGCGGCAATTGCCATGACAATGATGACCACAAGGGCCAATTGTTCAAAATTCAACTTGCCGCTCCGTCCTGTTTCGCCAGATCAGGCTGCAAACAACGCATATTTCCGCAAGGCAACTGCAACCCTTGTACCGGGCTTCATGTTCCGCCAGTCATCATCGTTATGCGATAGTGCAATGTCCAGATGCATATTCCAGCTATCCAAAGCAACATCCATGACAACCGCAGGGCCAGTGGTGCGAATATTGCGCACAAGCCCGGTCAGGGCCTGATTGGTGCGATCCATTGTGACACGCATGTCATGCGGACGAACATACAAGGTATATTGGCCGTCACCGCGATTGGTATGATCAACCGGTAATGGCCCGCCTGGCAACAATATCTGACCACCTTTGACTTCCACCGAAAGTTTGTTCACATCACCAATGAATTCGTAAACGAACGGGTTTACAGGCTGATCATATACTTCGTTCGGGCTGCCGTGCTGGGCGATGCCACCCTGCTCGATCACAACCACCCGATCCGCAAGATCAAGGGCCTCTTCCTGATCATGGGTCACAAAAACAGTCGTATGACCGGTTTCATCATGCAATTCACGCAACCATTTGCGCAAATCCTGCCGCACTTTGGCATCAAGCGCCCCGAACGGTTCATCAAGCAATAACACGGACGGCTCGATTGCAAGGGCACGGGCCAGGGCAACACGCTGCTGCTGCCCCCCGGACAATTGCGCAGGAAAACGATTTTCATATTCCGAAAGCTGCACCAGCGATAAAAGGTCCCGCGCACGCGCAATGATCTCGTGTTCGGCAGGGCGTCGATCACGCGGGCGGGCACGCAGGCCAAACGCGATATTGTCGATCACGCGCATATGACGAAACAGGGCGTAATTCTGAAACACAAATCCGACATTGCGTTCACGCACAGTCAGGTTTGATGCGTCGTTCTCGCCAAAAAATATCTGCCCACCATTGGGAAATTCCAGACCGGCGATCAGGCGCAGCAAGGTTGTTTTTCCAGACCCGGACGGCCCCAGCAAGGCAACCAGTTCCCCGGTCTCAATGGTGAGATCAACCTTATGAAGGGCGGTCTGATTACCGTAGTCCTTTGTGACATTTCGAATATCGATCTGCATGATCGTATTTCTCCTTAATGGCGATGACCGGGGGCAAGGTCAGCACCGTGCCGCCATTCAAGAATGGATTTGAGAACGAGCGTGAAAAGCGCGATGACAGCCAGAAGCGAGGCAACGGCAAATGACGCCGCAAAGGCGTATTCGTTGTATAAAACCTCGACATGAAGCGGCAGGGTGTTGGTCACACCGCGAATATGGCCGGAAACAACGGAAACAGCCCCGAAATCCCCCATGGCGCGCGCACTGCACAGCAAAACACCATAAAACAGCGCCCATTTCACATTCGGCAGTGTGATTTTGACAAAAGTTCGCCAGCCACTTGCCCCAAGCGACAAAGCGGCTTCTTCAAGACTGTTGCCCTGACTTTCCATCAGGGGGATCAGTTCACGGGCAACGAACGGAAAGGTCACAAAGATTGTCGCCAGAACAATCCCCGGCGTTGCAAAGATAATGTCGATATCAGCGGCATCGACAATACCGCCAAACCAGCCATGCGTACCAAACAGCATGACAAATGAAAGCCCGGCAACCACCGGGGACACCGAAAATGGCAGGTCAATCAGCGTGACAAGAATACTTTTGCCCGCAAAGTCATGCTTTGCCACAGCCCAGGCCGCCGCAACCCCGAACAGGATATTGAGCGGCACGGCAAAGGCAACAACCGTCAAGGTAAGTCGCAATGCCGACAGGGCATCAGGGTCGACCAGTGCCATCAGATAAGTCTGCCATCCCGACGAGAGAGCCTCGACAAAGACAATCACCAGCGGAAAGACAAGAAATACCGCCAGAAACAGCAAGGCCAGCGATATCAGAATCCAGCGAACAAAAGCCGGCTCGCCGATCCCGCGTTGATATACATGATGTGAACCCATACCAGCCCTCCTGTCAGTGGCCACTGCGTTTGCGGCTCCATGCCTGCAGCAGATTGACCACAAGCAGCATGGCAAACGAGATCACCAGCATGGCTGTGGCAATGGCTGTGGCACCGTCATAATTGAATTCTTCAAGCCGAATGATGATAAGCAGCGGGGCAATTTCGGACACATTGGGAATATTGCCCGCGATAAAGATGATTGATCCGTATTCCCCGATCCCGCGCGCAAGCGCCATGGCAAAACCGGTCAGCAATGCTGGTAAAACTGCCGGAAAGATCACCTTACGGAATGTGAAACTTCGACTGGCCCCCAGCGATGCAGAAGCTTCTTCCAGTTTCTGGTCGAGTTGTTCCAGAACGGGCTGGACCGAACGAACGACAAAAGGCAAGCCGATGAAAGCCATGGCAATAACAATGCCAACTGGTGTGTAGGAAACCTGAACACCAAGCGTATCAAGATATTTTCCAACCGGGCCGTTCGGGGCATAAATCGTGACAAGAGCAATCCCGGCAACAGCCGTTGGCAAGGCAAAAGGCAGATCAATCATTGCGTCAATGATCTTGCGCCCGGCAAAGCGATAGCGCACCAGCACCCACGCCACCAGAAAACCGAATATCGCGTCAATCACCGCAGCGGCAACAGCAGCCCCGAAACTCAGCCACAAGGCATGCAATGTACGCGGCGAACCGACGACATTGATGAATTCCGACCATCCCATCCCGGTTGATCGCATCACAACGGCTGCCAGCGGCAGCAACACAATGATACCGAGATAAGCCAGTGTGTAGCCAAGCGTGATCCCGAAACCCGGGATCACGCGGCGATTGGCGAATGTGTTTGCAATCGCTGTCATGGTCAGTTGCTTTGATAAAGCTGATCGAAAGTACCGCCATCGGCGAAATGATCTTCTTGCGCACGGGCCCAGCCACCAAACCGATCCTCGACCGTAAACAGCTCCAGCGGCGGGAACCGTTTCATATCTTCTGGATCCGCATGTTCGGGCGCGACAGGACGATAGTAATGTTTCGCCGCAAGTTTCTGCCCGACCGGGGAATACAGATATTCAAGATAGGCGGTTGAAACTTCGCGCGTACCGTGATCATCCACGGCCTTGTCAACAACCGAGACCGGTGGTTGCGCCAGAACCGATTTTGACGGCACGATGATCTCGAACTCGTCACCAAGATTTTCCAAAGCAAGAAAAGCCTCGTTTTCCCAGGCCAGCAGAACATCACCAATCCCCGCCTTGACAAAGGTGTTGGTTGATCCGCGTGCGCCGGTATCAAGAACCGGGACGTTTTTATAAAGTTTGGAAATGAACCCGCGGACTTTTTCCTGATCCCCGCCGAACTCGTCCTCGGCAAAGGCCCAGGCCGCCAGATAGTTCCAGCGCGCGCCACCTGATGTTTTCGGGTTGGGTGTGATCACCTGAATATCGTCACCGATCAGATCATCCCAGTCGTGGATATTTTTGGGATTACCATTGCGGACAAGGAAAACGATGGTCGAGGTATAAGGGGCCGCACCCAGCGGCAGGCGTTCCCGCCAGCCGGTATTGATCCAGCCGGTGTTTTCCGCAATCGCGTCAATATCGGCAGACAGGGCGAGTGTGACAACATCGGCCTCAAGTCCGTCAATCACGGAACGGGCCTGTTTTCCCGACCCGCCATGCGACATGCGGATTTCAATCGATTGTCCTTTTTCGGCCTGCCAATGTTCGGCAAATGCCTGGTTGAATTCCTTGTAAAGCTCACGGGTGGGGTCATAGCTGACATTCAGAAGCGTTACGTCAGCCGCATGCGTCAAAGAAGGCGAAAACAAAGTTGCCGTTGCCAGAAAAGCGGCACCAAGCCAGCTTTTACGCCGTAAAGACCGGATCGAACTATCAAGCATGGTTTTTCTCCTTTGTTGATAGTTCTTAATCTCTATCTATTTGGTAGACTTAATCAAGAAAAAAATTAGAAACCTGAAAATCCTTTTATTTACAGACCACTAATCTATTTAACGTTCTAGGCAACTATGGTTCTTGATGCTGGTGATTGGCTACCAAGCGCATCTTTCAGGGTGGTTTTCTCAAGGATTGCGGCCGTTGCTTCATAGGATTCGGCAAATACCCGGCGAACACGACAGGCGTTTTCATCCGGGCAGTCATCACAGGACTGATATGCCATTTTACTGAGGCAGGATAAGGGCGCAATCGGCCCTTCAATCAAACGGACAATCCGCCCGATCGAGATTTCTTCCGGTGCCTTGATCAGAGTGTATCCACCATTTTTGCCGCGCTTGCTGTTGATCAGACCATGATGTTTCAGATCAAGCAAAATCTGCTCCAGAAATTTCTTGGGGATCGATTCCTGCCGGGCAAGCTCGGCAGTTTGCATCGCTTCCCCGAAACCCGCATCCGCAAGCGCAATCATGGCTTTGACTGCATATTTGGTTTTCTGTGACAGCATTGCCCTACACTTTAATCTCTACCGGATTACTAGAGATATAACATGGGAAGGAACGTAAAATCCAGAACGGAACGGCTGCCTTGTTAATAAAGCAAATTTACCGGTACTGTCCGGATGGCGAATATGTACAACAGATATGACGCAAATATCCAATCGCGACGTCGCAAATTCACATCTAATCGTGCAAAATCATGACACTTGGTGGAGCCGCTTCTCATGACGCATTTTTCTGCTTTGTCGCTGTTAAAGAATGCTCTTACAGGACAAAAAAACTGGCAGGCGCAATGGCCCGACAGCCAACCGAAGGCAGAATATGATGTCGTCATTGTCGGTGCTGGTGGTCACGGGCTTGGCGCGGCTTATTATCTGGCCAAGGAACATGGCATTACCAATGTTGCCGTGATCGACAAGGGCTGGCTGGGTGGCGGCAATACCGGGCGCAACACCACGATCATCCGGTCAAACTATCTTTATGATGAAAGTGCGCGGCTTTATGACCATGCGGTTGATCTTTGGGAAGGTCTTAGCCAGGATCTGAATTATAACGTCATGTTCTCGCGCCGCGGCGTTCTGATGCTGGCGCACAATGTTCACGACGTTCAATCCTTCCAGCGCCACATCCATTCCAACCGCCTGAACGGCGTGGACAACCGCTGGCTCACGCCCCAGGAAGCCAAGGAATTCTGCCCGCCGCTTAATATTTCACCCAACGCACGTTATCCGGTCGTCGGTGCCGCCCTTCAGATGCGTGCCGGAACCGCCCGCCATGATGCGGTTGCGTGGGGTTATGCACGCGGGGCATCACAGCGCGGTGTCGACATTATCCAGAACTGCCCGGTCACCGCGATCCGCCGTGGGCCGGATGGCGCGGTCCAAGGCGTTGAAACCGCCAAGGGCTTTATCCGCGCCAAAAAAGTCGCGGTTTCTGCTGCCGGTCACACCAGTGTCGTGATGGAAACGGCCGGTGTGCGCATGCCGCTTGAAAGCTATCCGCTTCAGGCACTGGTGTCCGAGCCGGTCAAGCCGATCTTCCCCTGTGTCGTCATGTCCAACACCGTACATGCCTATATCAGCCAGTCGGACAAGGGCGAACTCGTGATCGGCTCAGGCACCGATCAATATACCAGTTATTCCCAGCGCGGCGGCCTGCCGCTGATCGAACATACGGTTGCCGCGATCTGCGAGATTTTCCCGATCTTCAACCGCATGCGGATGCTGCGCAAATGGGGCGGTATTGTTGATGTGACCCCGGATCGCTCCCCGATCCTTGGCACGACCCCCGTCCCCGGCCTTTACGTCAATTGCGGCTGGGGCACGGGCGGGTTCAAGGCGACACCGGGTGCGGCCCATACGCTTGCATGGACGGTTGCCAAAGGCACCCCGCATGACATCAACGCCCCCTTCACGCTGGACCGTTTCCGGACCGGCCGTCTGATTGACGAAGCGGCCGCAGCCGCCGTCGCACACTGAGGAGAACGACCATGCTTCTCATCCATTGCCCCTATTGCGATGAAACGCTGCCGGAACTGGAATTCACCTATGGCGGCGAAGCCCATATCGCGCGTCCGGAAAATCCGGCGGACAAAACCGATGATGAATGGCGCGATTTCCTGTTTATCCGCACCAATGTCAAGGGACCGCATTTCGAACGCTGGCGTCATGCCCATGGCTGCGGCCGGTTCTTTAACGCCGTGCGCGACACCGTCTCGGACCGGTTCCTGACGACATACAAGGCAGGCGAACCGCGCCCTGATCTTGCTGTTTTGTTTGAAGATGCCGCAAAGAAGGAGCTTTCGAAATGACCGCTTTCCGTGTTCCGGGGCGTGGCCGGGTCCTTCACAATCGACCGGTTTCATTCACCTTTGACGGTGATACCTATCAAGGGTTGGAGGGCGACACTGTCGCAT
>CBIHMD010000082.1:0-8518 GCA_966210655.1 uncultured Thalassospira sp. | reverse complement strand
CGCTTGGGCTGTGCATGGCGGCACGGGCACTATATTCCCCACGCCACCGCCTTGCCAAGCGCGCGTGCTGCCCCTAGAGGCGCGTCCGGCCACAGGAGTGTAGCTCAGTTGGTAGAGCATCGGTCTCCAAAACCGAGGGCCGTGGGTTCGAGTCCCTCCGCTCCTGCCATTTACCCGGGTCCTGGAATTGAATTTTTGAAAGCGGTGTAACCCCGACAATGGCTAAAACGTCGCCGGCACAATTCGTACAGCAGGTTCGCACCGAGGCCAAAAAGGTCTCCTGGCCGACCCGCAAGGAAACGATCGTTTCGACCATCATGGTTTTCGTCATGGTGGCTTTGGCGTCTGTTTTCTTTTTTGTTGTCGATCAGCTTCTCGCCTGGGGCGTTCAGTTGATCTTTGGTGTCGGGGGCTAAGTCATGGCGCATCGCTGGTACGTTTTGCACGTCCATTCGGGTTTTGAGAAAAAAGTCGCCCAGTCGATCCGTGAGCAGTCCATCAAGAAAGGTCTTGAGGGCGAAATCAAAGAGGTCCTGGTTCCGACGGAAGAAACTGTCGAGGTTCGTCGCGGTGCGAAGGTCAATGCCGAGCGGAAGTTTTTCCCCGGCTACGTGCTGCTGAATATGGACCTGACGGATGAAAGCTGGCATCTGGTCAAGAACACCGCCAAGGTCACCGATTTCCTTGGCAGCCGTGGCAAGCCGATGCCTATTTCCGAAAAGGAAGCCCAGCACATCCTGCATCAGGTGCAGGAAGGTGTCGAGCGTCCGAAGCCGACCATTTCGTTCGAGGTTGGCGAGGAAGTCCGTGTTTCCGACGGTCCGTTTGCATCGTTTAACGGTGTCGTCGAAGGGGTTGATGAAGAACGTTCGCGCCTTAAGGTGTCGGTCTCGATCTTCGGTCGTTCAACCCCGGTCGAACTGGAATATACCCAGGTCGAAAAGCTCTGACGAGCTGATGCAAGTGAAGTTTCTGTTTGCGTGATGCAGGCAGTTTTTAAAGCGCGGGAGGTCAGCCATGACCGTACCGCGCGCTTCTGTAATGAGGTACTCTAATGGCGAAGAAAATCGACGGCTATATCAAGCTGCAGATTCCCGCCGGCAAAGCCAACCCGTCGCCGCCCGTCGGCCCGGCTCTTGGTCAGCGCGGCGTGAATATCATGGAATTCTGCAAGGCGTTCAACGCAGCGACCCAGCAGATGGAACCAGGTATGCCGATTCCGGTCGTCATCACCGTTTATTCCGACCGTTCTTTCAGCTTTGTCACCAAAACCCCGCCGGCATCCTACTTCCTGCGTAAAGCAGCTGGTATTGCCAAGGGTTCAGGCACGACCGGCAAAGGTTATGTCGGCAAAGTGACCAAAGCACAGGTCAAAGAAATCGCAGAAGCCAAAATGGCTGACCTCAACGCGTTTGACGTTGAAGGCGCGATGTCGATGATCGAAGGTTCTGCCCGTGCTATGGGCCTCGAGGTTGTGGAGTAAGACGATGGCCAAGACTGGTAAGCGCCTTGCCCAGGCTTATGAGGGCATTGATCGTAACACCCAGTACGAACTGACCGCAGCGGTCAAGCTCGTCAAGGATGGTGCAAAAGCGAAATTCGACGAAACCGTCGAAATCGCGATGAACCTTGGTGTTGACCCGCGTCATGCAGACCAGATGGTCCGTGGTGTTGTTTCGCTTCCGCATGGTACCGGTAAAACCATGCGCGTCGCGGTCTTCGCAAAAGACGCCAAAGCAGAAGAAGCCCAGAAAGCTGGTGCGGACGCTGTTGGCGCCGATGACCTGATGGAAGCAATGCAGAAAGGCGATCTGAACTATGATCGCGTTATTGCAACCCCGGACATGATGGCTGTTGTCGGTCGTCTCGGTAAGGTTCTGGGCCCGCGCGGCCTGATGCCGAACCCGAAACTCGGCACCGTGACCATGGATGTTGCCCAGGCTGTTTCCGATGCCAAAGCTGGCCAGGTTCAGTTCCGCGCTGAAAAGAATGGTATTGTCCATGCCGGTATCGGCAAGGCGTCCTTCAGCGAAGAACAGCTTGTTGAAAATGCCAAGGCATTCGTTTCTGCGATCGTTAAAGCAAAACCGACGGGCGCAAAAGGTGTATACCTGCAGCGCGCCGCCATCAGCTCGACCATGGGCGCTGGCGTGAAACTGTCGATTGCGGACATCGCGTCGAAGTAATTCAAGAATTCTGACCGGTCGCATGCGGCCGGTCAGGACCGGAGAGGATCGCAAGGTCCTCTCTACCTGTCTGTCCCAGACTGCAGGTGAGCGGCATCCGCCGTTCTTAATCCCCTGCATAGGCAGAGGTTCCGGTTTTTAGTTTTCCCCGGTCACGGGGCATCACAAAAGGCTTGGACATCTGGCAAAACGGACGGGCGTCACAGACCGGTTCGAAAGGACTGGTCACGTCTGTGAACCCCCCATGGGGTTCAGGGCAATAAGCAATGTCGGAGACTTAAAGTGAACCGCGATGATAAAACACAGTTCGTAGCAGACATGCGCGAAGTGTTCGAAGGTGCGGAAGGCGTGATCGTTACCCAGTACAAAGGGTTGACGGTTGCGGAAATCACCGCTCTTCGTGCGCAGATGCGTGATGCTGGTGCGGGCTTCAAGGTCACCAAAAACCGGCTTACGCGACTTGCTCTGGAAGGCACCAAATTTGCCGGTCTTGCAGACCACTTCACCGGCCCGACCGCGATCGCCTATTCGGCGGATCCTGCGTCGGCTGCGAAAGTGGCCTCAACGTTCGCAAAAGCCAATGACAAGCTTGTTCTTGTTGCTGGCGCCATCGGTGAACAGATTCTGGACGAACAGGGCGTCAAAGCTCTGGCAGAACTGCCGTCGCTGGACGAACTGCGTGCGAAACTGGTGGGTATGATCCAGACCCCGGCACAGCGTATCGCTACGCTGACCTCCAAGCCGGCGGCCCAGATTGCCCAGGTGCTGAAGGCATACGCCGACAAAGGCGAAGCCGCGTAACCCAATTTACCAACTTATCCAAGTTCAAGCCTAGGAGTTTATACAAATGGCCGATCTTAAGGCACTCGTTGAAGAGCTTTCGAAGCTCACCGTTATCGAAGCTGCAGAGCTTTCCAAACTTCTCGAAGAAGAGTGGGGCGTTTCCGCCGCTGCTCCGGTTGCTGTTGCTGCTGCTGGTGGCGCTGCTGCCGGTGGTGCTGCTGCTGAAGAAAAAACCGAATTCGACGTTATCCTGGCTTCTGCTGGTGACAAGAAAATCAACGTCATCAAAGAAGTTCGCGCAATCACCGGTCTTGGCCTGAAAGAAGCCAAAGACCTGGTCGAAGGCGCACCGAAAGCTGTTAAAGAAGGCGCGTCGAAAGACGAAGCCGAAGCGATCAAGAAGCAGCTTGAAGAAGCTGGCGCAACCGTCGAACTCAAGTAATCGACGGCTTCTTGCCAAGGTTTGGGTCGGCGGCCTTCGGGTCGCCGACCTATCCGTCTCTACGGTGCGGGCAATGGGTGTCCGGTCTGTCGGGATGCGAAAAGGAAATTTACGGTTGACGCTGCCAAAGGTAATCGTACATAACGTAAGGCCGTTTAGGTCAGAGGTTATCTTTGACGGCGTCGACAGCCGAGGGATCAGTGATCTCATTCATGTTGGATGTCACATAACATCCACGGTCATAATCAAGTAAACGCCCGCCCCGTACGGGGCTCGGGCGTCGTTGTGCTGTATGCGTTTTGCATGGCAGAACAGGGACGAACGAGTTACGACGGTGTGGGGAGGCGCGATTAAAGGAACGATGATGGATAAGTCCTTTACCGGTCGAAAGCGCATCCGCAAGAGCTTTGGACGGATCAGCGAAGTCGCTCCGCTCCCGAACCTGATTGAGGTTCAAAAGAATTCTTACGACAAGTTTTTGCAGACTGGTACCCCGCAGGAGCAGCGGGACGATGCCGGCCTCCAGGAAGTGTTCAAGAGCGTCTTTCCGATCAAAGATTTCTCAGAGCGCGCGACCCTCGAATTTGTTTCGTATGAGCTGGAGCAGCCCAAATACGATACCGAGGAATGCCGTCAGCGTGGCATGACCTTTGCCGCGCCGCTACGCGTGACATTGCGTCTGGTTGTCTGGGATATTGACGAAGATACCGGTGCCCGTTCGATTCGTGATATCAAGGAACAGGACGTGTATATGGGCGACATGCCGCTCATGACCGAACACGGTACCTTTATCGTGAACGGCACCGAGCGTGTGATCGTTTCACAGATGCACCGTTCACCGGGCGTCTTCTTCGACCACGACAAGGGCAAGAGCCACAGCTCGGGCAAGTACCTGTTTGCTGCGCGCGTCATCCCGTATCGCGGGTCGTGGCTGGACTTCGAATTCGACGCGAAAGACATCCTGTATGTCCGTATCGACCGTCGCCGCAAACTGCCGGCGACCACGCTGCTTATGGCTCTTGAAAACGAAGAGTCCCAGGCCCTGCGTGCACAGCGTGCCGAAGAAGGCCGCTCGGTTGATCCGTCGGAAATCGAAGGCCTGACGCCTGAAGAAATCCTCAACTATTACTATCAGTCGGCTGAATACCGCCGGACCAAGGATGGTTGGGTTACCGATTTCAATGCAGATCGCTATATCGGGCAGAAGCTGGTCTTTGACCTGCTTGATGCCGATAGCGGCGAAGTGGTTGCTGCTGCTGGCAGCAAGATCACCAAGCGTTCGGTCGCCAAGCTTGTCGAGCAGGGTGTCAAACACATCCTGGTGCCGGAAGAACAGCTTAACGGCTGGTTCATGGCAGAAGACCAGATTGACGGCGAAACCGGTGAAATTCTTGCCGAAGCCGGCCACGAACTGACCGAAGGTGTGTTCGAGCAGCTGAAGGAATGGGGTGTCGACACCATTCGTCTGCTGATGATCGATCACAACAATGTCGGTGCGTATCTGCGCAACACCGTTGCCCTTGACAAGAACAGCAACCGCGAAGAAGCCCTTGTGGACATCTATCGCGTCATGCGCCCAGGCGAGCCGCCCACCATCGAGGGTGCGGAAGCCATGTTCAAGGGCCTGTTCTTTGACTCGGAACGTTACGACCTCTCGGCTGTTGGCCGTGTGAAAATGAACGCGCGTCTTAATCTGGAATGCCCGGATACGGTTCGTGTTCTGCGTCGTGAAGACATTCTGGAAGTCGTCCGCGTTCTGATCGACCTGAAAGACGGTCGTGGCGAAATCGACGATATTGACCATCTTGGCAACCGCCGCCTGCGTTCGGTCGGCGAGCTGATGGAAAACCAGTTCCGTGTCGGCCTGCTGCGTATGGAACGTGCGATCCGCGAGCGTATGAGCTCGGTCGAGATCGACAACGTCATGCCGCATGACCTGATCAATGCGAAGCCGGTTGCGGCTGCTGTTCGTGAATTCTTCGGCTCCTCGCAGCTGTCGCAGTTCATGGATCAGACCAACCCGCTTTCGGAAATCACCCACAAGCGTCGTCTTTCGGCACTTGGACCGGGCGGTTTGACCCGTGAGCGTGCAGGCTTTGAAGTTCGTGACGTTCATCCGACCCACTATGGTCGTATCTGCCCGGTTGAAACGCCGGAAGGTCCGAACATCGGTCTGATCAACTCGCTGGCGACCTTTGCCCGCGTCAACCAGTACGGCTTTATCGAAAGCCCGTACCGCAAGGTTGTCGATGGCGTGGTTACCCCTGAAGTCATCTATCTTTCGGCCATCGAAGAAGGTCGCTATGTCATTGCACAGGCGAACGAACCGCTGACCAAGGAATTCGGCTTCGAGAACGAACTGATCAACACCCGTAAAGCCGGTGACCACTATATGGCCCGCTCCGAAGAGATCGACCTTATGGACGTCTCGCCGAAGCAGCTGGTATCGGTCGCATCCGCGCTCATTCCGTTCCTTGAGAACGATGACGCGAACCGCGCACTGATGGGGTCGAACATGCAGCGTCAGGCGGTTCCGCTGATCCGCTCCGAGGCGCCGTATGTCGGTACCGGTATGGAAGTTCCGGTGGCACGTGATTCGGGTGCAACCCTGGTCGCACGCCGTGATGGTGTTGTTGAATCTGTTGACGCGACCCGTATGGTTATTCGCGCAACCGGTGACATTGCCGCATCGGAATCGGGTGTCGATATTTACACCCTGCTGAAATATCAGCGTTCCAACCAGGGCAGCTGCATCAACCAGCGTCCGCTGGTTAAAGTTGGCGATGTTGTTGAAAAAGGCGACATCATTTCGGATGGTCCGTGTACCGATATGGGTGAACTTGCCCTCGGCCGTAACGTGCTTGTCGCGTTCATGCCGTGGAACGGTTACAACTTCGAGGATTCCATCCTTCTGTCCGAGCGTATTGCACGTGATGACGTTTATACCTCGATCCATATCGAGGAATTCGAAGTCATGGCCCGCGATACCAAGCTGGGTCAGGAAGAGATCACCCGTGACATTCCGAACGTCGGTGAAGAAGCGCTCAAAAACCTCGACGAGGCGGGCATTGTTTACATCGGCGCGGAAATCAAACCGGGCGATATCCTTGTCGGTAAAGTGACGCCGAAGGGCGAAAGCCCGATGACGCCGGAAGAAAAACTTCTGCGCGCCATCTTCGGTGAAAAAGCATCCGACGTTCGCGATACCTCGCTGCGTGTCCCGCCGGGACAGTTCGGTACCGTTGTTGAAGTCCGCGTGTTCTCGCGTCGTGGCGTTGACAAGGACGAACGTGCCCTGGCAATCGAACGTTCCGAAATCGAACGTCTTGCAAAAGACCGTGATGACGAACGCGCGATCCTGGAACGCAACTTCTATGGTCGTCTGAAAAACCTGCTGCTTGGCCAGACCCTGGTCGACGGACCGAAAGGTCTGAATGGCGAGATCACCGAAGACGCCCTTGCGGGTGTTGCACGTGGTCTGTGGCGTCAGATTGCCGTTGCTGATGACAGTGTCATGTCCGACATCGAAGCCCTGAAGAAACAGTTCGAGGAATCGATTGCTGTTCTGCAGGCTCGTTTCGACGACAAGGTCGACAAGCTTCAGGCTGGTGACGAACTGCCGCCGGGCGTGATGAAGATGGTCAAAGTCTTTGTCGCGGTTAAGCGCAAGATGCAGCCGGGCGATAAAATGGCCGGCCGTCACGGGAACAAGGGTGTCGTATCGCGCATCATGCCGATGGAAGACATGCCGCACCTCGAAGACGGTACGCCTGTCGATATCGTTCTGAACCCGCTTGGTGTTCCGTCGCGTATGAACGTCGGCCAGATCCTTGAAACCCACCTTGGCTGGGCGTCACGTGGTCTGGGTGAACAGATCGGCGAGCTTGTCGATGCTGTTGCCGATGGTCGTGCCGAGATGGACAGCCTGCGTGGCAAGCTCAATGAAGTGTACGAGGACGAGCAATACGTCACCGGCATTAAAGAGCTGAGCGATGGCGATGTTATCGAGCTTGGTAACAACCTGCGTCGTGGTGTGCCGATGGCAACCCCGGTCTTTGACGGTGCGCGTGAGCCTGATGTGGTTCGCATGCTCGAAAAAGCAGGCCTTGATGGTTCTGGCCAGGTCGACCTTTATGATGGTCGTACCGGTGAGAAATTCCATCGCAAGGTGACCGTGGGCTACATCTACATGCTCAAGCTGCATCACCTGGTCGACGACAAGATCCACGCCCGTTCGATTGGTCCGTACTCGCTTGTTACCCAGCAGCCGCTGGGTGGTAAGGCACAGTTCGGTGGCCAGCGTTTCGGGGAGATGGAAGTGTGGGCACTCGAAGCTTACGGTGCTGCCTACACCCTCCAGGAAATGCTTACCGTCAAGTCGGACGATGTTTCGGGCCGTACCAAGGTCTATGAGGCGATCGTTCGTGGCGAAGACACCTTCGAGGCGGGCATTCCGGAATCCTTTAACGTTCTCGTTAAAGAACTTCGGTCGCTGGGTCTCAATGTCGAGCTCGAGCAAGACGACCTTTAATAGCTTGGCGGGCGGGTATCATTCGGGTATCCCGTCCGCCATCAAGCATCTTTCGGCCTGAAAATTGGCGAAACCCGGCGAGACCGGGCATAGCGGGAGAGCCTTTATGAACGAGTTGATGAAGATCTTCGGGCAGCCGCAGGGCACCCAGAGCTTCGATCAGATCCGGATTCAGATCGCCAGCCCGGAGCGTATCCGCTCCTGGTCGTTCGGCGAGATCAAGAAACCGGAGACCATCAACTACCGGACCTTTAAACCGGAACGCGACGGCCTGTTCTGTGCGCGCATTTTTGGTCCGGTGAAGGATTACGAATGCTTGTGCGGCAAGTACAAGCGTATGAAATATCGCGGCATTATCTGTGAGAAATGCGGCGTCGAAGTGACTCTGGCCAAAGTACGTCGTGAACGTATGGGCCATATCGAACTGGCGGCACCGGTTGCCCATATCTGGTTCATGAAGTCGCTGCCGAGCCGTCTGGGTCTGCTGCTGGACATGACGCTCAAGGATCTTGAGCGCATTCTGTATTTCGAAAACTATGTGGTCATCGAGCCGGGTCTGACCCCGCTCAAGATGGG
>CBIHMD010000081.1:0-8604 GCA_966210655.1 uncultured Thalassospira sp. | reverse complement strand
ATCGGCAAGGGCAGACCATCGTTCGAAACCGTTATTGCAACGATCGGTATCGAAGGGTTTCGGCAGATCTGGCGTAATCCAGGAAAGAGACACTTTTTGCTTTCCTTGTGTTGCTCTTGTTATTGCTCTTGGACGTAAAACCGGGCTATCCCTTGGCTTTGTCACGCAAAGCAGGATATCTCCGGCATCCGGCCACGCACGCGACATGACACGGAAAGGTTTCCTTATGCCCCCGACGATACCAAAAAGGGGACAGGGAAACAGTATCAGTTTACATTTATTGGGTTTTTCGCAGGCCGGGAAACATCATTGGCTTGACGGCGTTGTTACATTGATTGGAAATGTCATTCATGGCATCGCAAATTCGGGATCTTTAGGCAGGTGCGTCGCATCAAAATCTTTACTGGCTGGTGTGGGCTGTTTCTTGCAGCCGTGATCCTGTTTGTCGGCGTTTTCGCCGGTGTTCTTGTCTGGCGGATTGCGCAGGGCCCGGTTTCCCTGCATCGTCTCGTGCCTTATGTCGTAGCCGAACTGAACGAAAGCAGCGGTAACACCAAATTCGATGTCGGCGACATGGTGCTGTTCTGGCGCGGATGGGAAGAACGGTTTGATATCCGTCTTAAGGATGTGTCGGTGCGCGACGGGGCAGGTAGTGAAATGCTCCATGTGCCAGAGGCCGACGTGGTGTTTTCCAGCAAGGCGCTTTTTGACGGGGTTCTGGCCCTGCGTGAACTGAACCTGATCGCACCGAAATTGCGGCTGGTCCGGCACGCCAATGGCCAGATCGATATCGGCTATAATCCCGAAGGGCAGACAGAAGCCGAAACCCCGCCGCAATCCCTGCCAGTCCCTGATCCCACCGAACCCGAAACAGCGCCAGAACCGGCACAAAACAATCCGGGCGCCCCGGCATCCGGCGATGCCAACGGCAACAATGCTGAACAGTCGGGCGTGAATATGCCACTGCCTTCGCCATCGGAAGGCACCCGGACCGAACCCGATCAATCGCTTAGCGACGCGCAACGCGGTATTCGCGATGGCAGTGCGGCCATGCGCGAAATTGTCGCGATCCTGTCGGGCGAGATGGCAAATTTTCCAGCCGCGGCCTATTTCGAAAGCTTCGGCGTATCTGGCGCGGATCTTCAAGTATGGGACGAGGCGCTTGATATCGTCTGGGCCGCACCATCTGCCGATATCAGGCTGTCGCGCAAACCGATGGGTATCCATGCCGAGGCCACGATGCAGGTCAATGCCGGACTGGTATCGACCGATGTCAATGTCACGGCCGAATATGACAGCCGGGTCGAGGAAATCGACATGGTGGCCGATATTGGCGAAGTGATCCCGTCGAACCTGACAAGCATATCGGATACGTTTATTGATCTGGCCGGGGTTGATGTCCCGGTATCGGGCAGGCTTACGGCAAAGCTTGGCGCGGACGGCAGTGTGATCGAGCTTGGCACCGATCTTGACCTTGGTGTGGGCCGGGTCGATCTGCCCGCCCCAATGGTTGCGGCCTATCACGTCACCGGTGGCAAGGTGGGCTTAAGCTTCGTGCCCGGTCGGCTAAGCTTTGACGATGTCCGGATCGAGGCAGGCGAAACCGCAGCCGTCCTCAAAGGGCAGGCGATAAACCCGCTTGGCCAGTGGGCTGTCGATATCACCGCCACGGCAACCGATGTCCGGACCAACGATCTGCCGCAACTATGGCCCGAAACCGTTGGCGACAATGCGCGGATCTGGGTGGTTGAAAACCTGACCGAGGGCATCGTTCATCAGGCAGAACTGCGCACCAGACTGCATCAGGACGAAACCGGCAATATCGTTGTCGATCATCTGGATGGCGAAATGAACATGACCGGCGTTACCGTGCATTACCTTGGCGATATGCCATCGGTTCTGGGCGCGGGCGGACGGGCCGAGTTTGATCAGTCGAGTTTCAGCATTTTTGTCAATGAGGGCGAGGCCGACGGGATCGTCGTGGACGAGGCAACGCTTGTGTTCTCGCAGCTTGATACCGATACTGAAATGGCCGATTTCGAAATCGTCGCCCATGGGGGGGCGCGCAATGCGCTTGAAATGATCGATGAAGAACCGCTTGGTTTTGCAACACAGCTTGGCATTGATCCTGCACAGGTCGAAGGCGAACAGGCAACACGCGTGAAGCTGCGTTTTCCGTTGCGCAAGGACCTGTCTTTTGACGATGTCGAAGTCGCAGCCGCTTCGCGCATTGAAAAGGCCGCGATCAGCAATGCATTTCGCGATCTTGATGTTTCCGACGGTACCTTTGAATTGCAGGTCAATACCAAGGGCCTCGAACTGTCGGGCGAGGCCGCGATTGGCAAGGGGCGAACCGACATCAAATGGGTCGAAAGCTTTGCCGACGATACCCCCGTCATCAGCCACTATGACCTTGAAGGCGATCTTGATCTTGCCGCACTGGCACAGGTCGGTTTTGCCGCTGATCCTTATCTAGGCGGTGTCGCGACCGGCAAGGTCACCATCGAACATCTGCGTAGCAACGAGGTTGCCATCAAGGCGCAAACCAGCCTGTCTGCGGCTGATATTGCGCTTGATATGGTCGATTATCATAAAACGCCGGGGCAGGATGCCAGCCTTGCCTTCGATCTGACCGTCAAGGCCAATGGCGCGGGCGAAGTCCGGTCCTTTGATCTGATCGCACCCGAACTGGTCGCCAAGGCCAAGGGGCGCTGGCGCGGTGACAGCCCGATTGCCGACAAATTCACCGTTAACCTGATCGATACGCGGTTCCGCGAAAACCTTGCAATTTCTGGCGCGGTCACACTTGATCAGGCGGACAAGCTTCTGATTGACCTAAAGGGCAAGCAGTTCGATCTACGCCCGTTTGTCGAGGATGACCCAAAAGACAATTCGGAAAAATCCGCAAATTCCGCGGGTGATTTCGACGCGATGGATATCCGCCTCGAAGCAGCCGACTTCCTGATCAAGGACGAACATCCGGTTCTGCGCGATGGATCGATCCTTTAGCATCAGACGGGCGAAAACCGTGAAATTGAAATCAACGCCCGGCAGGCCGATGCCCAGCCATGGCTTGTCGGTGATGATGATGCCCCGCGCCAACCCGGCCCCGCCGAAAGCCCCAATAGCGGTGGCATCGGCCAGAATGCATCCCGCACGGGCGGGCGTACCGATATCTTCCTGTCGATTGATCAGTTGATCATGGCCAATGGCGAATTGATTGATGAACTTGACGGGTCCATTCACGTTGTCGGCGATGAATGGGATGGTCTGGTTCTGAACGGGACGCTGGGGGATCGGGCCAATGTTTTTGCCCAGGTCGAACGCAAGGACCCGAAAACGCGTAACGTTCGCCTGACCAGCGACGATGCGGGCAAATTCCTGCGTGCGGTGGATCTCTATGAAAACCTGCTGGGCGGGGCATTGACCATCGAGGGCACGGTCGATGACAGCACATGGTCGCAACCCTTTACCGGCAAGGTCAATATCACCGCCTTCCGTGCGGTTAACGCACCGCTTGCCGCCCGTGTGCTTGGTGCTGCGTCGCTTACCGGGCTTGCCGATGTGCTGGGCGGGAATGGTATCGCGTTTTCGGAACTGAACGGTGATTTCACCTATGCCAATGATGTACTCTCACTCAGCAAATTTGCCGCCAACGGATCGGCGGTTGGCGTCACCAGCAATGGTTCGATTGATCTGGCCAAATCCGAAATCCGGCTGGCAGGCTCAATTGTTCCGATCTATGCGCTGAACTCCGCCCTTGGCGCAATCCCGCTTCTGGGCGATTTGCTGGTGGGCGAGGAAGGCGGGGGCATTTTCGCCCCGACCTACACCATCGAAGGCGCGCTTGATGACCCCGACGTCACGGTCAATCCGCTTTCAACCTTTGTGCCCGGCGTGTTCCGCAATCTGATCACCGGGGCCGAACCCGGTTAAGGTCGGGCAGGTACAGGTCACATCAAAAAGGCCCCGGACATTTCCGGGGCCTTTTGTATTCTAGCACGTGTTTGAACGCGGTCTGCTTAGACCGGCTTGATCAGAACGTGGCGCTTCTTGCCCGCCGAAAGCTTGATGACGCCATCGGCATTGATGGCTTCCCCGCCAATGGTGATGTTTTCATCATCGACTTTCTCGTCATTGATCTTGGCCCCGCCACCCTTGATCAGGCGGCGCGCTTCACCACCCGATTTGGCAAGGTCGGCACGGCGGAACAGATCAAATGCCGGAATACCCGCATCGATTTCCGATTTCGGGACTTCGACAGTCGGCAGATCGTCGGCCAGAACACCTTCCTCAAACGTCTTGCGCGCGGTTTCCGCTGCCGCAAGGGCGGCTTCTTCACCGCGGCACAGCTTGACGGCCTCGAATGCCAGAATTTTCTTGGCCTCGTTGATATCCGAACCTTCAAGCTTTGCGTATTCTTCGATCTGTTCAAGCGACAGCTCGGTAAACAGGCGCATGAACTTGATGACGTCCGCATCTTCGCTGTTGCGCCAGAACTGGTAATAATCATAGGCCGACAGGCGTTCCTCGTTAAGCCACACGGCACCCGATGCCGTCTTGCCCATCTTCGCACCCGATGCGGTGGTCATAAGCGGCGTGGTCAGGCCAAACAGCGCACTGTCATCCACACGACGGCCAAGCTCGACACCATTGACGATATTGCCCCACTGGTCCGAACCACCCATCTGCAGAACACAGCCATATTTGCGCTGCAGTTCGACAAAGTCAGAGGCCTGCAGGATCATATAGTTGAATTCAAGGAAGCTCAGCGACTGTTCACGTTCCAGACGCAGCTTGACGGAATCAAAGCTCAGCATCCGGTTGACCGAGAAATGGCGACCGAAATCACGCAGGAATTCGATGTAATTGATCTTGTCCAGCCAGTCGGCATTGTTGACCATGACCGCATCGGTCGGGCCATCGCCGAATGCCAGAAACTGCTGAAAGACCTTTTTGATCCCGGCCATATTGGCGGCAATGATTTCATCGGTCAGAACCGGGCGGGCATCATCGCGGCCGGTCGGATCACCAACGCGGGTCGTGCCGCCGCCCATCAGGACAATCGGCTTATGGCCGGTTTTCTGCAACCAGCGCAGCATCATGATCGAAACAAGCGACCCGACATGCAGGCTGTCTGCAGTGCAATCATAGCCCACATAGCACACCACCTTTTTTTCTGACGCATATGCATCAAGCCCTTCAAGATCAGTACATTGGTGGATGTAACCGCGGTCATTCATGACGCGGAGAAAATCAGACTTCAGTTCAGTCATGGTTTTTGCGCTATGTTGGTTGTGAGTGTAAAAATACGAGCACCCCAAAGGGCGGACGCGATGATCTAGCACAGAAAATATCTCCACGGCAACGCATCGACGCCCTGTTTGCAATGCGTGGTAACGATTTCGCGATAAATCGGGCTTAATCTGCGCTCTTACGGTACCAACAGACGCAAAAAACGCATACGGGAATGGAGTACAAAATGACAACCGGCTGGATCAAGGCCATCGGCATGATGAGCGGCACATCCCTTGACGGGGTGGATGCGGCATTGATTGAAACCGATGGCGTCGAAGTCCGGCGTACCGGTCATGCGGTTTTCGTGCCGTATAGCCCCGAATTGCGCGAACGCATGCGCGCCTGCTTTGGCAATCGCAGTGCGACCAATACCGAGCATGTTGTGGCCGACGATCTGACGCTTGTGCATGTTGATGTCGTTAACATTCTGCTGGATCGTGCATCGATTTCACCGTCTGAAATCGGTGTGATCGGCTTTCACGGACAGACCGTGTTTCATGAACCGGCATCGGCGATCACGCGCCAGATCGGCACACCCGACATGCTGGCCGAAAAAACCGGCATTCCGGTTGTCGCCGATTTCAGGCTTGCCGATGTTGCCGCCGGGGGCGAAGGCGCGCCACTGGCCCCGGTTTATCATGCGGCCCTGATGAAAAGTGCCGGTGTTGATATGCCGGTTGCGGTGCTTAATATCGGGGGCGTTTCCAATGTGACATGGATCGGCCCGGACGAAGAACTGCTGGCCTTTGATTGCGGGCCGGGCAATGCGCGCATCGATGACTGGATGCTGCGCCATACTGGCACACCGGTTGATCTGAATGGTGCAACCGCCGCATCCGGCCTGCCGGACCCGATGATCGAAGTCAGATTTCTCGAAGACCCGTATTTCGACCGCATCCCGCCCAAATCGCTTGACCGCGAAGATATGGCATCCCGCATTGATGGATTGGTGGTCGGGGCAAAGCTGGGCGTTGCCGATGGGGCCGCAACACTGGCGCAATGCACGGTGGCGGCAATTGTCGCAGGCGTCAATCATCTGCCCGCCGCACCACTGCAATGGTTTGTCTGCGGGGGCGGGCGGCATAATGACTATCTGATGGAACAGTTAAATAACCGGCTGGGTGTGCCGGTACGATCTGTTGACGATCTGGACTGGGACGGCGACGCGGTAGAAGCCGAATGTTTCGGTTATCTGGCAGTACGCCATCTGTGCGATCTGCCGCTAAGCTTTCCCGGCACAACCGGTGTGCCGGAACCGTGCCGGGGTGGAAAGCTCTATCACAGCAAAAAGGCCGCCTGATCAGGCGGCCTTTGGTCTTTCTGTGTGGATTGGCGGCACTTACGCGCTGCGCTTGTCCAGATAAGCCGCAGTATGCTTGATCACGTCATCCTGCTGCTTGGCAAAGTAATGATCGGCACCTTCGATGACGCACATATCAACTTCGATGCCCTTTTGGGAATTGAGCTTGTCGGCAAGCTTGTTAACCGACGCCAGCGGGATATTGGTGTCGTGCGACCCGTGGATCATGATCCCGGATGACGGGCAGGGGGCCAGGAAAGTGAAGTCATAATCACTGGCCGGGGCCGCAACCGAAATAAAGCCGTCGATTTCCGGGCGGCGCATCAAAAGTTGCATGCCGATCCACGAACCGAACGAATAACCGGCAACCCAGGTTGCGCGTGCATTGGCGTTATAGGTCTGCATCCAGTCAAGTGCGGATGCCGCGTCCGACAATTCGCCGATCCCTTGGTCATAGACGCCCTGCGAGCGACCAACACCGCGGAAGTTGAACCGCATGACCGAATAGCCGCGATCCTTGAACATGTTGAACATGTTAAAGCACAGCTTGTTGTTCATCGTGCCGCCCTGCTGGGGGTGCGGATGAAGAATAAGCGCAATGGGCGAATCGTCCGCGCCATTGTGGTGATAGCGACCTTCAAGGCGGCCTTCGGGGCCGTTAAAAATGACCTCAGGCATGGATCAGACTGCTCCTGTCCACGAATGGAATGGGGTGAGTGAAAAATATATCCGAGTATTTTTGTAGGTTTTTTCGTTCTTTTGCATAAATTGCTTTGGGCAAATACTTGACCGCGTTACTCGGTTATCCTATATTCCGGCTTACCCGATGGCATCATTGCTGTCCGTTTTGCGCGGTTCGCGCAAGCGGGCGACGATGTCGGCTGCCGGGAATCGAAGCTACTAATTACACAGTGGACAGCCCGATGTTCAAGATAATTCGTCAGGAAATAGACGCGATGATTGCCCGCGATCCTGCGGCACGTTCCCGCTGGGAGATCGCGCTCTGTTATCCGGCGTTCCATGCAATCATGGGATATCGCGGCACAAACTGGCTGTGGAAGCGCGGTTTTCGCATAACTGCGCGCTTCCTGTCGCAGATTTTACGCTGGTTGACCGGTATCGAAATTCATCCCGGCGCGACCATCGGCAAACGTTTCTTTATCGATCATGGCATGGGTGTCGTGATTGGCGAAACGTCCGAGATCGGCGATGACGTCACCCTGTATCAGGGCGTTACCCTTGGCGGAACATCGCCAAGTGTTAACAGCGACGGTCAGCGCGGACTGAAACGTCACCCGACCCTTGAGGACGGTGTGATTGTTGGCTCTGGCGCGCAAATCCTTGGCCCGTTCATTGTCCGCAAGAATGCGCGCGTTGGCGGTAATGCCGTCGTGCTGTCCGAAGTCCCCGAAGGGGCAACAGTGGTCGGTATTCCGGCCAGAATTGTCCGCCGGGAAAAGGACGACCGTTTCTGTGCCTATGGCACGCCGCTGGGCGATCTGCCCGATCCGGTTGCCCGCGCCCTTGAAGAACTGGGCCGTGAAGTCCAGACGTTGCGCAATCAGGTTACCGCCCTCGAAGCCGACAAGGCAGGTACTGCTGCCGGTGCGGATAAACCGGCAAAGCCGCGGATTGTCGCGGCATCCGAGTGATTTTGGCCCGCCCGAAAGCGGGCGGGTACAGACAGGGGCATCAAATCGACATGTTGATCGCCCATAAAGGAAATACAGAGCTTGTGATCATTTCCCGGCAATTCGGGTCTTGATCGACAGGTAGGAGGACGAACCGTGAAGCTGAGTACAAAAGGCCGCTATGCCGTGATGGCGATGGTCGATCTCGCTGATAGCAGCAAGGACCGGCCGGTCGCGCTTGCCGATATTGCGGACCGTCAGGAAATATCCCTGTCCTATCTGGAACAGCTTTTTGGCAAATTGCGCAAAGGCGGGCTTGTCCGTTCCGTGCGTGGTCCGGGCGGTGGTTACCTGCTGGCCCGCACCGCCGAGGAC
>CBIHMD010000080.1:0-8614 GCA_966210655.1 uncultured Thalassospira sp. | reverse complement strand
CGTATCGTTAACGGAATGGAATAAAATTTCCACACGGCAATCGTTGGGGCGCTTGTCGGAATAAGCCGGATCAACACGGACTTTTTGCGGAACACGGTAACGGAGCGGAACATGCGGGTGCTGCTTGTCGAAGACGACAATGCCACTGCTGACAGCATCGAGCTGATGCTGAAGTCAGAAGGCATGGTTGTCGACACCACGGATCTTGGGGAAGATGGCCTCGAGATCGGGAAACTTTACGATTACGATATTATTCTTCTGGATCTCATGCTGCCGGACATTGACGGCTATGAAGTTCTCAGACGTTTGCGCGACGCACGCGTTGAAACCCCGGTGCTTATCCTGTCGGGGTTGACCGAGACCGAAGACAAGGTCAAAGGCCTTGGTTTTGGCGCGGATGACTATCTGACCAAGCCGTTTGACAAGGTCGAATTGCTGGCACGCATTCAGGCGATCGTTCGCCGGTCGCGTGGTCATGCCCAATCGATGATTGCCACCGGCAGGCTCAATGTGAATCTTGATGCACGCACCGTCGATGTTGATGGATCGCCGCTGCATCTGACCGGCAAGGAATATGGCATCCTTGAATTGCTGTCGCTGCGCAAAGGCACGACATTGACCAAGGAAATGTTCTTGAACCACCTCTATGGCGGGATGGACGAGCCGGAACTCAAGATCATCGACGTTTTCGTGTGCAAACTGCGCAAGAAAATCCAGTCGGCCACCAAGGGCGACAACTACATCCATACGGTTTGGGGCCGGGGCTATGTCCTGCGCGACCCGGACGTCAACAGTAGTGCAGCCGCCTGATCGCAACGCATCTGACGTCGCGTTCCGCTGTGCCCAAAATCAAAAACGCCCCGATGATCCATCGGGGCGTTTTTCTTTGCGTCACGCGTCAATGACGCAACAAGCATCCGCTTTCTATTTCTTGTCTTCAGGCTTGCTGAAACGTGAACGATCCAACGTGGTCGATGGTCGCGTTGTACCCGTTCCAGTGCTGCCCGTTCCACTTGATGGCCGTGCGGGCGGCGTGCTTCCGGTTGAACCGGTCGTGCCCAATGGGCGACGATACGTTGACCCGGCTGTACCGGCCGAACCTGAACTGCCGGTCCCGACAGTCGAGGGACGCGAATATGTGCTGCCTGCGGTACCGGTTGTTCCCGTTGTTGACGGGCGGGCAACTGTTCCGGCTGACCCGGTGCCCGTAACCGTCGTCGGTCGCGCGGCAGTCCCGGTAGAAAGCCCTGAACGCGGCGGCGTTGTGGTTGCAGCACCTGCGCCGCTAGTGGTCCCACCCGCAGCATTCTGCATATGTTTTGGTTTCGGGAAGGCAAAGCCCCCCGTTGCCGCACCGGCACCCGCGGCGGCGCTACCTGCCTGAATTTTTTCCAATGCGGAAACATCGACATCCGGTGCCCCCGGACGGTTCAGCTGATAAATACCACGCTGGCGCGCCAGCGGTTTGAACTTGTCGGAAATCCCCAGAACCGTTTCCGCCCCGCCAAGGAACAGGAAGCCGTCATCGGGCATCAATGCCGAGATACGGCTCAGCACATCGGTTTTGGTCGGCTGATCGAAATAGATCAGAACGTTGCGGCAATAAACGATATCGAACTGCCCCAGCGGCCTGAAATCTTCCAGCAGATTGAATTCCTTGTATTGAACCTTTGACCGGATTTCCTGCGAGATTTGCCACTGGTCTTCCTTCTTCTGGAAATATTTGACCAGAAGCTGGATCGGAAGGCCCCTTTGGACTTCGAACTGGGAATAAAGACCGGCGCGTGCCTTGGTCAGGATTTCACGCGAAATGTCGGTGCCGACAATCTCTACCCGCCAACCGGAAAGCTGGGCTTTGAAGTCATCAAGGATCATCGCCAGCGAATAGGGTTCCTGCCCCGAAGAAGCGGCGGCACACCAGATGCGCAGATGGCGTTTGGATGCCCGTTCCTTGATCATGTGCGGCAAAACGACATGTCGGAACTGGTCAAACGGTTTGGTGTCGCGGAAGAAAAAGCTTTCATTAGTCGTCATCGCATCGACGACTTCCTCGATAAGCACACGGTCACCACCGCGCAATGCCGCAATCAGTTCAGTCAGGTCCTTAAGCCCGCGCTTGCGCGCAATCGGCATCAGCCGGCTTTCGAGCAGATACGTCTTGTCCTGGCTCAGAACGAGCCCGGATTTAGACTTTATCAGTCTGCTGACGAAATCGAAGTCTTCCGGCCTCATCATCTCGGCTTAACGACCTCCTGCAAATTTTTTGATATAGGCCGCGATACCACCCACGGGAAGAACAGCCGAACAAATACCAGCATGTGCTGCTGCACCGGGCATTCCCCATACAACGCTTGTCTGTTCGTCCTGTGCAACAACCATCCCCCCCGCACCCACGACAGCATGCCCGCCGAGCATACCATCCTGCCCCATCCCTGTAAGGATAGCCGTCAGTATATTACCACCATAGCTTTCAACAAGGCTGCGCAGCATCGGATCAACCGAAGGACGGCAGAAATTTTCCGGCGGGTTCTGGTTCAAGACGATTTTCCTGCTGTTCCCACGACCTTCTACTACCATGTGGTAATCGCCAGGCGCGAGGTAAACCTGTCCCCCCTGAATTGGCATGCCGTTCTGGCCTTCCTGGCATTTAAGTCCGGTCAGGCGCGTAATGTGTTCGGCAAGGATCGTGGTAAAGGTCGCAGGCATGTGCTGGGTAATGAAAATCGGCTGCCGCACACCGGCAAGTCCGCGCAGAACCTCGAACAAAGCCTGCGGACCACCGGTCGAGCTGCCAATCGCAATCGCTTCGACATTCAGACGTTTTTCCGGAAGCAGACTGACCTGCCGCGTCGCCAGTACGCGCCTTGCCGGTGCAGGTGCTGCCACACCAACCGGTGCCTTGGCACGTGCAACCGCCGCTGCTGCGGGGCTACGCGCTGCGGGGGCTGCGCGCTGGGGTTCTGGTTTAACCGGCGCACTGCGTGCGGTTGCCGCCCCGCCAGTGCCCGCACCCGTTAATGGACGGGCGGATGGCTTGACGCCCACACCAGCAGCCTTGGTATCGCCTGCGGCAATTGCCGCCTCGCGGATCAGGCGGCCCGGATCGCGGGGTTGCGCGGCTGCGGTCGAGGT
Source organism: uncultured Thalassospira sp. (assembly GCA_966210655.1). Classification (GTDB taxonomy): domain Bacteria; phylum Pseudomonadota; class Alphaproteobacteria; order Rhodospirillales; family Thalassospiraceae; genus Thalassospira. The sequence continues at coordinate 5,482 of CBIHMD010000080.1, read as the reverse complement.
ACCGGCATCACGCGCCACTGCACCGGCAACCTTGCCCTCGGTATTTATCGATGGGGACGGTTGCGGATGTTGATGCTGTGGCTGGGGCACCGGGCGGGTCGACATTGGACCATGACGACCAGGCTGATGCAATGGACGCGGGCGCAGTTCGGCGGTGAAACGCTTTCGCTGGACCCGCCCCGGTTTATGCAAAACCTGATGTTCGGCAGAAAGTTCGGCACGGAACAGCGCAGGTGCATCCGCCCCATCCCCGGCACCGCCCGGCGTTGCATCGCCATGATTGCTTTGATCACTGGCATCACCGGCATCACCGGCTGATACAACATCATGTTCCAGCGCTGTATCGGGGGTTTCGGGAACCGGTGCAACATCCCCGTCCAAATCCTCATACCGGACCTGTTCGGCACCGAGCATCTTACGACGCTGTTCGGCCCATGCCTTAACCTTGTCAAGCAACTCGGCCCGAAAGCCTTCGCCGACATTAAGGTCCTTGGCCGAAGACGGCTTGGGAATGTAGTCCACAGCGCCAAGCGTCATCGCCTGGAAACTGATATCGGCATTTCGTTTGGTCAGGGTCGATGCCATGATAACGCGAACCGTTGGATCAATTTCAAGCAGCTTGGGCAATGCCGTCAGGCCATCCATGACAGGCATTTCGATATCAAGAACGACAGCCTCAATCCCGATTTCCTTGCGCATGACCACAAGGGCATCCTCGCCATTGGCAACGGAACCGACGACCTCGATATCGTCGTCTTCCTGCAACATGCGGGTTACAAGGCCGCGCACAATCGCAGAATCGTCGACAATCAGGACTTTGTAGGGTGGATGGATTGGCGTGTCTTCCACGTACCGACATTCCCGTTAGAGCAACCGGACCAAAACCAAGGCAAATGCACAGCGACGCTGACAGGAACCTTAAATCAGACCGACCTGCTCAAATTTTGCCTGGATGATCTCGCTGTCGAACGGTTTCATAATGTACTCGTTCGCACCGGCCGTGATGGCCTCCTGAATGTGCTCGAGATCGTTTTCTGTGGTGCAGAACACAACGACGGGCTCATCGCCACCGGGTGCCGCCCGCAGTTCCCGCAGGAAATCAATCCCGCTTTTGACCGGCATGTTCCAGTCAAGCAATACCGCTTCTGGCATGGCTTCAAGGCATCGATCAATTGCCTCCTGCCCATCCACGGCTTCAATGACCGCAAATCCCATTTCTTCCAGGATACGGCGTGCCACCATTCTGATGACTTTCGAATCATCGACGACGAGACAACTCTTCATCGACTTCCTTCTCGCAAATTAGATCGTTAAGCCAATACCGGCATTGTACCGGATGCATTTTGCACCCGGTACATACTATCATATCTAGCCCGCCTGTTTTACCGAAACAGTAAAATCAAGCAGACGGGTAACATCCAGAATAACAAGAAGCTTCTTGTCGAGACGGAAAATGCCATCGGAAAATTCGCGCCAGCGCGGATCAAGCGTCGCCGGATTCTGTTCGAACGCCTTTTGCGGAACGCTCAGAACCTCACCGACCTGATCGACCATCAGGCTGTATAATTCGCCACCCTGATCGACCACAATGCTCATGCCCGGTACGTCGTCTTCGCGTTCACGAAGACCAAGACGTTTGCGAACATCAATCGCCGTTACAATACGCCCGCGCAGGTTCAGCGAACCCGCAACTTCCGGCGGGGCCAGAGGAATGCGGGTAATACGCTGCGGACCAAGAACATCCTGAACCGTCAGAACCGGAATACCGAACAACTGCTTGCCGATATAGGCGGTAACGAAATCCTTCGTCGCCCCGCCAAGGTCAAGCGCCGTACTTTGTTCTTTGCTCGGGACGAGTGCCTTTTTATCGCTCATTGGACTTTTCCCCGATTTACACTGCGCTCAGCGTCTGGATCAGTGTCGATACCAGCGCGTCCCGGTCGAACTTCGCGACATAATCGCTAAAGCCAACCTGTCGACCCCGTTCGAAATCTTCCTCACTGGTGTGCGAGGACAGCGCGATGATCGGGGTATTGCCCCATTCTGCATCATTTTGCAGGCTTTCGGCAAACTCGAAGCCGTTCATGCCCGGCATTTCGATATCGCTGATGATCGCATCGAACAGTTCGCCACGGTTCTTAAGCTCAAGCGCCTGCTCGGCGTTCTCGACCGCAATGACACGGAAACCGGACACCGACAGCATTGGTGTCAGAAGGTTGCGGAAGAACGGGCTGTCATCGATCAGAAGCACGCGCTTCTTCTCACCGCCGGTATCCTCGTGACCGAACCAGTCCGAGAATGCCAGTTCAAGATAGTAACCGGCATCAATCAGATCGGTTGCCTTGCCGTCGATCACCGCAGACCCGACCAGACCATCCTGATCCGCTGTCAGTTCAACATTCAGCACGTCATCGACAATGTCGACGATCTCGTCAACCACAAGGCCCATGGTCCGTTCGCGATCCTGGAACACCAGGGTAGGTTGACGGCCTTCGCTCTTCATCTGATAGGAACCATCAATGAAGACCAGCGGCATCAGCTTGCCGCGATACTGTACCAGCGGACGACCGTTTGAATATTCGATATTCTCGACATCGATTTCTTCGAGACGGGCGACAAGAGCCAGCGGCACCGCACGAATTTCCGCTCCGCCAGCCCGGAAGACCAGCATGGAAGTCGTTTCACGGTCACCGGTATCAGAACGCGCCTTGCTTTCGACGCCCTGCGAACCACCAACGGTGATTTCGCCGGTGCGGGTCGCAATGCCGTTCGGATCAAGGATCATGATCACGCTACCGTCACCAAGGATCGTATTGCCCGAGAACAGCGACAGATCCCGCAGGATCGGTGCAACCGGCTTGACCACGATTTCCTCGGTGTCGAACACACGGTCAACAATGATACCGAACGAATAGGTGCCCACCTGCGTGACAACGATGAAGGCTTCTTCATCCACGTCATCGACCGTCGTTTCACCATCATCAAGACCAAGAATTTTCTTGAGCGTGACAAGCGGCAGCAGACGATTTCGCAACCGCAGGACCGGTGTATCGTGAATACGTTCGATCGAATGATCGGAATTGCTTGAGGCCCGTACCAGTTCCAGGACGCTGATCTGCGGAATGGCAAAGCGTTCGCCGCCACTTTCAACGATCAGGGCCGAAACAATGGCAAGGGTCAGCGGAATCTTGATGATAAAGGTCGATCCGCGGCCTTCGACCGATTTCAGTTCAACCGTACCGCCGATTTTTTCGATATTGGTACGGACAACATCCATGCCGACACCACGCCCCGAAACCGAGGTCACCTTTTCAGCAGTCGAGAAACCGGCCTTGAATATGAACTGGTGGATTTGCGAGTCCGCCATCCCGTCAAGGTCGCTTTCGGTCGCAAGACCGTTGGCAATTGCCTTGGCCTTGATCCGTTCGATATTCAGGCCGCGACCATCATCAGAAATCTCGATGATGATGTGACCGCCTTCGTGATAGGCGTTCAGCGTAACCGTACCGGTTTCCGGTTTGCCAACTTCGCGGCGGCCTGGAATATCTTCCAGTCCATGGTCGGCAGAGTTACGGACCATGTGGGTCAGCGGATCCTTGATCAGCTCAAGCACCTGACGGTCAAGTTCCGTATCGGCACCGATCATCTGCAGATCGATTTTCTTGTTCATCTCGAGCGCGAGGTCGCGAACGATACGCGGTAGCTTCGCCCAAGCGTTGCCAATCGGCTGCATACGGGTCTTCATCACACCTTCCTGAAGGTCGGTGGTGATGTGCGACAGGCGCTGCAACGGCACGGTAAATTCACTGTCATCCTTGCCGCGAACCATCTGCAAAAGCTGGTTACGGGTCAGGACAAGCTCGGAAACCAGCGTCATCAGGTTTTCAAGCAATTCAACGTTGACGCGGATTGTCTGCGCCGCGACGGAACTTTCCTTGGCTTCGCCACGTGGCGCTTCGGCCTTTGTTCCCTCGGATGCAGCGGCCTTTGCCGGTGCAACTGCCTGCGATTTCGCCGCTGCCGGCGGGGCAGCAGCGGGTGCGGGTTTTTCGGGCTCGGGCTCCGGCTCCTGAATATCGGGATCGACTTCGGTCGCATCGAAAATTGCCTGCAACCGTTCATCGTCGGTCATCGGCACTTCTTCGGCGACTTCTTCCTCGACCGGGGCGGCGACCGGTGCGGCGCTGCCTCCCATGATCGTGCCGGTATCGGCAAAATGGTTGAGGCGCGCGATCAGATCGGCATCGTTGCCGTCCGGTTCGGTTTCGTTCTGCTCAAGCTCGCTTAGCAGATATTTGATGGTGTCGATGGACTCAAGAACGAGCGTCACCGCATCTGGCGTTACAATAAGTTCACCATCGCGAATCTTGCCGAGCACGTTTTCACCGGCATGCGCAACAGCTTCCAGTCGTGGCAGACCGAGGAACCCGCAAGTTCCTTTAATGGTATGCACCAGGCGGAAAATATTCGACAGAATATCCGGATCGTTCGGATTTTGCTCCAGTTTCACCAGTTCCACGTCAAGCGTAGACAGGCTTTCCGAAGTCTCTGTCAGGAATTCACTTAAAAGATCGTCCATATACCCCCTCCACATCTCCGGCAGTCAGACGCTTGCCGGAACAGGAACGCCCATCCCTACGACCAGTGCGCGAAACACACGTTCAATCCGTTACTTACGTAGAACCTAGCACACGGCATTACCAGACCGGCAGGCCTTTTTTTTAAACATAGATCAATGCAACATTTCCGTCGTCTTGCAAGACCGAAAGCGCACCACCGGTCCGATGTGCAAGATTTCGCAGGAAAAAGCCATGCACAGTCCGGGGATCAAGCTCTTCCGGCGACACTTCGTTTTTCATGACATTTTCGACATCCGGGCGAAATGCCGCCCGTTTACCTGCTGCATTGACCGCAATTCTGCCGTCGGATTCGCACATCACATGGATATCCCCGCCAAACGGCAGGGCTTCACGGGCCAGCATCACCATATTAAGCACAAGCCGTCCATGCGCTGGATCAATTACAATCTCGTCCCATCGCAGGGTCACCTTGCCTTCGGCCTCGAAACTCTGGGTGACCGCATCACGCATCGATTTCGTATCGACACTGTTGCCAGCGCGCCCGAATGCCAACCGGAACAATTGCAAACGGCGCGCGGCCTCAAGCCCGCTTTTGCGCATCAGCGCAAGCGCCTCGTCATCGGCAACACCGGCTTCCCCCATCAGTTCTGCACCGGCATTCACAGCCCCCACCGGCCCGACAAGGTCGTGGCAAATGCGCGAACTGATCAGTTCGATCAGGATCAGTTCCACTGCTCTGTCCTGTTCCATATAACGGGTATCTCCAAGAATTCTGTTCAACAGGTCCGCACCGTTTCCCCAAAGCGATGCGTGATTTGCCCACTGCCCTCCGGTGATATTCGGGACGAACCGGACGGGGCAGGTGTAAACCGCGCCCAGATTGCAGCCAGATGTGTTAAAAC
>CBIHMD010000079.1:0-8635 GCA_966210655.1 uncultured Thalassospira sp. | reverse complement strand
TTCCTCTCCCCACGTCCCACACGTAAGAATAGGAAACAAACAGACCAGTTGGTTTGTTTGTTGTTTTTATGCCCAAGCATTCTATTTTAAATTTAACCCGTAAATATCAATATCTTATGCTGAAACATCTGTGCAGGGAGCCCCAAAACACACTCCCTAATACAAGATAATCTTTGCTTGCCCCAAGTTTCGGCTCAGCGGGTCCTGGCAACGCTTTCAGGCATGTCGATCAGCGACAAAAGCAGGGCCGCAACAATCAAAACACCGCCACTGATCCGCCCAATTGTGCTTTTTCCGCCGCGTTTCATCAGCCAGGGCATCAATCGGGCGGCACCCATTGCATATATCATTACGAATGTGTAATCAAAAACCACAAAGGTGGTTCCAAGAATCATCAACTGTGGCAAAAGTTCCGCCGACGGATCGATAAATTGCGGAAACAGCGCCCCGAAAAACGCTATCGCTTTCGGGTTACCAGCAGCGACAAGAAAGCCTTCGCTGAACAGGCGACGCTTGCGCACGGGCTCAAACCCCGACACCAAGATCGTTTCGATATCGTTATTACTGATCAAGTCCTTGGATTTGCGCAGGATCGCTGTCAGGCCGATGACAAACAGAAAAGCAACCCCACACCACTTAACAACACCAAACGCCGTCGCCGATGTCGCAAGCAATGCCCCTAGCCCAACCGCCGCAATCACCATCTGGATCATATTGGCAGTCACATCGCCAAGAGCCGTGACCATCGTCGGGCGAGGACCATAGCGCAGCGAATGCGACATCCCGATCAGAACACTTGGACCCGGTGTCGCCACCATAAGCGACACCAGTGCGCAAAAACTGAGCCATGTTTCAATCGGCATTTCATCCCCCGGATCACGACAAACGCGACGGGAATATCACACCCATAATGTCAGACAAGTGCACTCTGTGCACGGCTGGCATCCCCCTTCTGCAACCAGGAAAAAAGAGCCAGCGGTTCGGAACACCGCACAGATACAAAGAAGGATAAACCGGGAATGAGGCGAGAAATCTTTTGAAAATGTTGATCTGCGCAAAGGGCCTCGGATCAACACAGACACGGGCCGCTATCTTCCCGGTTTTTTGTCGCCCGGCCAGTTATCATAAAACTTGCGCACCTGAACCGAACGAATCGATTCCGGGGGGACAATGCCGCGTGCCGTTGCCAAAAGCCGGTTCTGAAGGGCCGCAAAATAACGATTGGTTGTTGGAGCGAACGGGGAGAAAGGTGGCTCGGATTTTATCTCCTCACCCTTTTCTTTGGCCGCCTCGGCGGCTTCCTGTTCCGCCTCCAGTTCTTCCGGGGTTTTGTTGGGCAGTGGCGGTGCGATCAGTTCCGGCCCGTTATAGACAAAGCCACGCTTGCCTTCTTCGAGCTTCTCGTACCGGTTCTGGGTATCACGATACATGATGCGCTGAAGATCACGCAGAAACGCGTTTTGCAATTTTGGCTCGGCTTGCTCGATGATGGCACGGTCTGTCACCGACGATGCCTCAAGCCAGACATGAAACACCATCTGCCGGATCGCGCCACCTTTTGGCAAAACCACTGTCAACGCAATTGAATCCGACTGAATCACCGTTTCGGGAATCTGAAGTTCCTGTGGCCTACTGCTTTCGGATGCGCTTGCCCCGCCATGCCCGCCACCCGATGCCCTTGCATCGGGTGCCACCAGCAACATCAACCCCATCGATACCGCCGACAGCGGCATGACAAGCCAGTTCCTGAATCCTTTCGGGGTTTTTCCCGGTTCGGTCATGAACACTCGCTTCCAGCCCGTAATTGTACATCGCCTCACCCGACGAACGCGGTTAGCCCTTGGCAGGTTCCGGTCGAACCTAGCTTTGCAAAAACTCCGACCCGGCTGCACGCAGATCAAGTGCCGCCGCCAACAAAGCTTTTGTATAGGATTCCTTCGGATTTTCAAAGACTTCGTCCGCATCCCCACTTTCAACAAGCCGCCCTCCCTGCATCACCATAACCCGATGCGAAAGCGCTCGCACAACCCGAAGGTCATGACTGATAAACAGATAGGCCATCTTGTGGCGCGCCTGAAGATCACGCAAAAGTTCGACAATCTGTGCCTGTACCGACATATCAAGTGCCGATGTCGGTTCATCAAGCACCATGAAACGTGGCTTCAGAACAAGCGCGCGCGCAATCGAAATGCGCTGACGCTGCCCGCCGGAAAACTCATGCGGATAACGATCCATCGCATTCACCGGCAAATCAACTTCGCGTAGCGCCTCAGCAATACGTTCAGTGCGTTCCTGCCGGGACATTTCCGGGTTATGGATTTCAAGCCCCTCACCCACGATTTGGCTGATTGACATACGCGGGCTAAGTGACCCGAACGGGTCCTGAAACACCACCTGCATATCACGGCGCAGTGCCCGTAAATCCGCCCCGGAAAATTGCCGAACGTCTTTACCGTCAAACCGGATATCCCCGGACGACGACAGAAGCCGCAAGATCGCCATCGCAAGTGTCGTCTTGCCCGATCCGCTCTCGCCAACAATGCCCAGTGTTTCGCCCTGTTTCAGGGTAAGAGAAATATGATCGACCGCATCAAGGTAATATTCCGGACGGCCAAGCAGCCCCTTCTTGCCAATCGGAAACCGCACCAGAATGTCATTTGTCCGGATCAGTTCCTGTGCATTGTCGGGCAAAGGTAGCGCATTACCGCTTGGCACTGCTGCCAGAAGCTTTTTGGTATAAGGATGTTGCGGATTGTCAAAAAGCCCGCGTCCCGTACCGCGCTCGACCACCTCACCATCCTTCATGACGCAAACATTATCAGCCATTTTCTGCACGATCTGAAGATCGTGGGTAATCAGCAGTAACGCCATACCAAGCTTGGCCTGCAGCTCTTTCAGCAATTCAAGGATTTGCGCCTGAATCGTCACATCGAGTGCTGTGGTCGGTTCATCGGCAATCAGCAATTCCGGTTCGTTCGCCAATGCCATCGCAATCATTACACGCTGGCGCTGCCCGCCTGATAATTCATGTGGCAACGCCTTCAATCGCGATGCAGGATCGGGAATACCCACCAGATCAAGCAGTTCAAGAATGCGTTCTCGTGCCTTGCGTCCCCGCAGTCCCTTATGGAGCAGCAAGACCTCGCCAATCTGCTTTTCGATATTGTGCAGCGGGTTTAACGATGTCATCGGCTCCTGGAAAATCATCGCAACCCGGTTTCCCCGGATGTTTCGCAGGATTTTCGCATCCGTGCCGACCATTTCCTGCCCGTCAAAGATGATCGAACCGCTTGGATGGCTTGCCCGCGGATAAGGCAACAATTGCAGGATCGAAAGTGCGGTCACCGATTTACCCGATCCGCTTTCACCCACAAGCGCCATCGTCTCGCCGCGCTTCATGGCAAACGAAACGCCTTTGACCGCCGGAACATCGGCAAAACTCGCGGAAAGGTCCTTTACCTCAAGAAGCGGCTGTGTCGATTGATTGGTCGTCATAACCGTTCCCCTAGAAGGTTTTTCGTGGATCAAAGGCATCGCGTACCGCTTCGCCGATAAAGATCAGAAGGCCAAGCATAAGTGCAATCGCAAAAAACGCCGTCATGCCAAGCCAAGGTGCCTGAAGGTTGTTTTTCCCCTGCGCAAGCAATTCGCCAAGCGACGGCGAGCCGGGCGGCATCCCAAGCCCCAGGAAATCAAGCGATGTCAGCGCCACGATCGAGCCGTTCAAAACAAACGGTAAAAACGTAATCGTCGCCACCATCGCGTTGGGCAAAACATGGCGATACATGATGCGATAGTCGGTCATGCCCAATGCACGCGCGGCCCGGACATATTCGAAATTGCGCGCCCGCAGGAATTCTGCACGCACAAGCCCCGTCAAACTCATCCAGCTAAACAGCACAAGAATGAGCAAAAGCGTCCAGAACCCCGGCGCAAACAGGCTGGCCAGAATGATCAGGATGAACAACTGCGGCAATCCGGACCAGATTTCAATCACACGCTGGAAACCAAGGTCAATCCAGCCACCGAAATAACCCTGTACCGCACCGGCCGCGATCCCGATCACCGAACTGATCGCGGTCAGGGCAAGGCCAAACAGGATCGAAATCCGGAACCCGTAAATCAGACGCGCCAGAACATCCCGCCCAAGATCATCTGTTCCAAACCAATGCCTGAACGATGGCGGGGCTGGCTGTGCCTCGCGCATTTCAAAATCGATGGTGTTGTAAGAAAACGGTATCGGCGGCCAGATGGCAAAACCGTGTTCCTCGATCTTGCCAAGGATATAGGGATCATAGAAATCGGTCTCGACGTCGAAATCACCACCATAAACGGTTTCAGGGTGGTCTGACAGGATCGGGACATACCAGTTGTCGTCATATTTGACGAAAATCGGCTTGTCATTGGCCACCAGTTCAGCCACCAGACAGATGACGAACAGGATTGTGAAAATCACAAGCGACCAGTATCCGCGCTTGTTGGACCGGAAATTTGCAATCCGGCGTTTATTCAACGGCGAAAGAATGATGTTGTTCATGATCAATTCTCCCGCGCTTCAAAGTCGATCCGCGGATCAATCAGGTGATAGCTGAGGTCACTTATCAGGTTCAGAACAAGACCAAACAAAGTGAACAGATAAAGTGTCGCAAACATTACCGGATAATCACGTTTCATCACGGCTTCAAAACCAAGCAATCCAAGTCCGTCGAGCGAGAAAATCACCTCGATCAGAACCGAGCCGGTAAACAGCAGCCCGATCAATGCACTGGGGAAACCGGCAATCACCAGCAACATCGCATTGCGGAAGACATGCCCGTACAAAACCCGTTTTTCCGTCAGTCCCTTGGCCCGCGCGGTCACCACATACTGTTTGTTGATTTCATCAAGGAACGAGTTTTTGGTCAGCATCGTAAGCGTGGTGAAACCACCAATGGTCAGTGCGGTAATTGGCAATGCCAGATGCCAGAAATAATCCGCAACCTTACCCAAAAGCGACAATTCATCAAAATTCGATGATGTCAGTCCCCTTAACGGGAACAGATCAAAATAGGTTCCACCGGCAAACACCACGATCAGCATCACGGCAAACAGGAATCCCGGGATGGCATAACCGACAATGATCGCCGCCGATGACCAGACATCAAAATTCGATCCGTCACGCACGGCCTTGGCAACGCCAAGCGGCACGGAAATGATATAGATGATCAGTGTCGACCAAAGGCCCAGCGATATCGAAACCGGCATCTTGTCGATCACGATATCGACCACATCGCGGTCCTGGAAATAGCTTTGGCCGAAATCGAACGTCAGATAATTTTTCATCATCATCCAGAAACGTTCGTAAGCCGGTTTATCAAACCCGAACTGCTTTTCAAGCTGGGTGATGATTTCGGGGTCAAGCCCCTGAGCCCCGCGATAGTTCGAGGTCGAGGAAAAATTGTTTCCGCTGCTCGCACCACCGCCCCCGCCACTATCAGCCCCCTGATTGCTGATGCGCGCAGTTGCGGCAACGTCGGTACCCTGTAACTGGGCAATCATTTGTTCGACCGGCCCGCCCGGTGCGAATTGCACGATGGCAAAGTTCAGCACCATGATGCCAAACAGCGTAACCGGGATCAGCAAAAGGCGACGCAGGATGTAATTCAGCATGGCCTAGTACCCTCCCTTCTTAAGCTGCCGCGATTTTTCGGGATCAATCCACCATGTCATGACCGATGTCCCCTTAAGCGGCACCTCGTCAGGTCGCCCGAACACATCCCAATAGGCCATCCGATCCCCGCCAAGATAATATTGCGGGATCACGTAAAATCCCCACTGCAACACACGATCAAGTGCGCGTACCCGCTGCACAAGGCTTTCGCGGCTGTCTGCTTCGATGACCAGATCGATCAGTTCATCAATGACCGGGTTTTTAATTCCTGCGAAATTCCGGCTGCCCGGCTGATCTGCTGCCTGCGATGACCAGAAAAACCGCTGTTCGTTCCCCGGTGAAAGACTTTGCGTCCACCAGAAAGTCGTCATATCAAAATCATAGGCCTGAATACGATTGACCCACTGCCCGGTATCAATCATGCGAATATCCATGGTCACGCCAAGCTGGCGCAGGCGTGCTTTGAGAACCAGCGCGATTTTCTCAAGCCCCGGCTGGCGGATAATCAGCTCGAACCGGAACGGCTCGCCGGTCTTGCTGTTGACCAGCTGCATGTTGCGCAACTCCCAACCCGCATCCTGCAAAAGCCTCATCGAATGACGCAATGCTTCGCGTCGACCATTGGGCGCATCAAAGTTCGGCAATTGCGGCGGCTGGGTGAACAGTTCGGGCGGCAGCTGGCTTCTGAAACCTTTCAGGATATCAAGCTCCTCGCCCTCCGGTACGCCGGTTGCGGCAAGCTCAGAGTTGGCGAAATAGCTGACATTGCGCTTATACGCGCCATAAAACATCGCCCGGTTCAGCCATTCGAAATCAAACGCATATTGCAGCGCTTCCCGAACACGAATGTCAGAAAACAGGGGCTTACGTGTGTTGAACACATAGGCCTGCATACCGTTTGGCAGATTATCAGTCAGAAATTCCTTCCTGATCTGACCGTTCTCGATTGCGGGGGTGTTATATGCAGTGCTCCATTCGCGCGATGAATGTTCGCTTCTGATCATGTACTCACCGGCAAAAAACGCCTGGCGTGATACATCGGGATCAAGATAGGTATCAAACCGCAGCGTATCGTAATTATTGCTGCCACGATTGACCGGCAAATCAGCCGCCCAATAATCCTTGACCCGTTCATAGGTGATCTGGCGACCGGCCTCGAAGGACTTGATTTTATAGGCGCCGCTACCAACCGGAATGTCAAAGGTCGTCTTGGAAAAATCCCGCCCTTCCCAGTAATGCTTTGGCATGATGGAAAGTTCGGCAACAATCATCGGCAATTCGCGATTGTTGCCCGGCTTGAAATCAAACCGCACCGTCAGATCGTCAAGCGCTTCTACTTTATCGACCTGCGCGTAATATTGCCGGTAAACCGGGCTGCCTTTTTCAATCAGCACATTGAATGAAAACACCACATCTTCGGCGGTGATATCCGTGCCATCCTGAAAGCGTGCGCGCGGATCAAGATGGAAAATCACAAATGATCGATCCACCGGATATTCAACGCTGCGCGCGATCAGCCCATAAAGCGACGAAGGTTCATCCGCACTCGACACCATCAGGCTGTCATAGATCAACCCAAGGCCGCTTGCCGCCGTGCCCTTAAGCGTGAAGGGGTTTAACGTATCAAACGAAACGATGGAACTTTGCACCAGCGTCCCGCCCTTGGGCGCATCGGGATTGACGTAATCGAAATGTCGGAAATCGGGGCCATATTTCAGATCACCATAAAGCGATATGCCGTGTGACACAGTGGTCAGCGGGTTAAGTTGTTCCTCGGCCACCGGCACGGTCGGCGCGGCCGTGATATCGGGTTTATCGGCAGTTTGCGCCATCGCAACCGCCGGAACTGTCAGCGCTCCCCCGATCATCAGCGCCCAAAGTGCGCCCCCGAAATAACGGGAAATTTTTCCCCGGTTCCCCGTTTTCCGTGCAATGCACGTCTCGCCTGCTTGCCGCGTCATATTTATTCCTGAAATGTGCCCGGCTCGAAGCCCGAACCCCGGCAGGGCCAATACGCATCATTGGATCATCTGACACAATATACGGACGCACTATTCGAAACGTTCCGGACAATTCCCGCCAAGAATAACAGGGACCGGTTACGCCGACGTTACGTCCGCAAAGCCATTTGATCCAAACGACATATTCATAATGAGGAATAAAATGGTTCAATTTCAAGGCATCATCTTGAAACTGTCATTCCGTTCCTGATTCTTTTTGCACAAGCTTGCGCTTGCCCGTCTCGATCTTGATCTCACTCATCAACCAATCGCGAAATGCCTTCACCTTTCGCCGCTCCAACCTTCCTTCGGGATAGCACAGCGAATAGGCATATGGACTATCGATCGGCAAATCGAACGGCACCATAAGCCTATTGGTCACGACATATTCTCCGATCATCGCCGGGTCGGAAATCACTGCGCCAAATCCGCTGGCCGCTGCTTCCATCGCCATATCAAGGGTCGCAAAAACCGGCCCCCGGTCGGGATCAACGCCCTCGATCCCCGTTCCCTTTAACCAGATACGCCAATCCTCGCGCTGTGCCGAACAATGCAAAAGGGGCACCTTGCCAAGATCTTCCGGCGTTTTCAGTTGCTTTGCCAGATTGGGATGACACACCGGCAAAAGCCGTTCGCCGGTCAGAAATTCATGCACAAGCTGATCGCCAGGTGTATCGGCAAAGCGGATGGCAATATCGGTTTCATTGAAATCAACCGGGGCGGCATCGTCGCTATAGGTACCAAGCTGTACCTGCAAGTCGGGATGTTCCATCTGAAACCGACCAAGACGTGGCACGATCCAGCGCATGGCAAATGTTAATGGCGACAGAACTTTAAGCTGCGTATCATCCGGCCGGTTTTCAATCCGCGACACCGCAAGTTCGATAGAATCAAATGCCGCGGTTATAGATGCCAGCAAGTTCCGACCCGGTCGGGTCAGTTTCAATCGGGGATGATGACGTTCGAACAATTGCCGCCCCAGCAC
>CBIHMD010000078.1:0-8687 GCA_966210655.1 uncultured Thalassospira sp. | reverse complement strand
AATGGCTAAAGAAAAGTTTGCGCGTACAAAACCGCACGTTAACGTCGGCACCATCGGCCACGTTGACCACGGTAAAACCACGCTGACCGCAGCGATCACCAAAGTTCTTGCAGAGCAGGGCGGTGCATCGTTCCAGGACTACAGCATGATCGACAAGGCGCCGGAAGAGAAAGCTCGTGGTATCACGATCTCGACCGCGCACGTCGAATACGAAACCGGCAACCGCCACTATGCACACGTCGACTGCCCGGGCCACGCTGACTATGTTAAAAACATGATCACCGGTGCGGCACAGATGGACGGCGGCATTCTGGTTGTTTCGGCAGCAGACGGCCCGATGCCGCAGACCCGCGAGCACATCCTGCTTGCGCGTCAGGTTGGCGTTCCGGCCCTCGTCGTGTTCATGAACAAGGTTGACCAGGTTGACGACGAAGAGCTTCTTGAGCTCGTCGAAATGGAAATCCGTGAACTTCTGTCGTCCTACGACTTCCCGGGCGACGACATTCCGATCGTCAAAGGTTCGGCTCTTGCCGGTCTTGAAGGTCGTGATGACGCGATTGGCAAAGAAGCGATCCTGAAACTGATGGAAGCTGTTGACAGCTACATCCCGGCACCGGAACGTCCGAAAGACCGTCCGTTCCTGATGCCGATCGAGGACGTGTTCTCGATCTCGGGTCGTGGTACCGTTGTTACCGGTCGTGTTGAAACCGGTATCGTCAAGGTTGGTGAAGAAGTCGAAATCGTCGGTATCAAAGACACCGTCAAAACGATCGTCACCGGCGTTGAAATGTTCCGCAAGCTGCTCGATCAGGGTGAAGCTGGCGACAACATTGGCGCGCTGCTGCGCGGCACCAAACGTGAAGACGTCGAGCGTGGCCAGGTTCTGGCGCATGTCGGCTCGATCAAGCCGCACACCAAGTTCACTGCAGAAGCTTACATCCTGACCAAGGATGAAGGTGGCCGTCACACGCCGTTCTTCTCGAACTACCGTCCGCAGTTCTACTTCCGTACCACTGACGTCACCGGCTCGATCGAGCTGCCGGCAGGCACGGAAATGGTTATGCCGGGCGACAACGTCCAGATGACCGCAACCCTCATTGCACCGATCGCAATGGATGAAGGTCTGCGTTTCGCAATCCGTGAAGGCGGTCGTACCGTCGGCGCGGGCGTTGTTGCCAAGATCATCGAGTAATTTTCTCTTGATCTTTGTGAAGCGGGCGGCTATGTAAGCCGCCCGCAACACTTTTGCGGCAATCGTCAACTCCAGTTGAGGGGCCGGTGTCCTTTTGAGGGCTCCGGTACATAATTACATGGATAGTCAGAACATTCGCAGTCGCCTGAAGGCGTTTGACCATCGCGTGCTGGATCAGTCCACGCGCGAGATCGTCAATACGGCGAAGCGCACTGGCGCAGAGGTCCGCGGCCCGATTCCGCTGCCGACCCGCATTGAGAAATACACTGTTCTGCGGTCTCCGCACATCGATAAGAAATCGCGTGAACAGTTCGAAATCCGTACGCACAAGCGTCTTCTCGACATTGTCGACCCGACACCCCAGACCGTTGATGCTCTGATGAAGCTCGACCTGGCTGCTGGCGTCGACGTCGAGATCAAGCTTTAATCGGGAGTAAGCCGCAATGCGTAGTGGACTTATTACCCAGAAGGTTGGCATGACTCGCGTCTTCACAGACGAAGGCGTGCATCTTCCTGTCACCGTTCTGAAAGTCGATAACCTTCAGGTCGTTGCTAATCGTACCAGCGACACCGACGGTTACGTTGCTGTTCAGCTTGGCTATGGCAAAGCAAAAGTGAAAAACGTATCGAAGCCGATGCGCGGTCACTTCGCAAAAGCCAAGGTTGAGCCGAAAGCCAAACTTGCTGAATTCCGCGTTAGCGAAGATGCGCTGATCGAAGTCGGTGCCGAACTTTCGGCAACCCACTTTGTCGAAGGCCAGTTCGTTGACGTTATCGGCACCTCCATCGGTAAAGGTTTTGCCGGTGCGATGAAGCGCCATAATTTCGGTGGTCTGCGTGCGTCGCACGGTGTGTCTGTATCGCACCGTTCGCATGGTTCCACCGGTCAGTGCCAGGATCCGGGCCGCGTCTTCAAAGGTAAGAAGATGGCTGGTCACATGGGTGCGGCTCGCGTAACCGTTCAGTCCCTGAAAATCGTCTCTACCGACGAAGCAAAGGGTCTTGTTCTGGTTCACGGTGCTGTTCCGGGTCATGCTGGTGCGTATGTCCTTGTCAAGGATGCTGTGAAACGTGCTGCACCGGAAGGTCTGCCGTTCCCGGCCGCGCTGAAGGGTGCTGCTGCCCCGGCTGCTGAAGAAGCTGTCGCCGAGGATAAGGAATAAGCATCATGAAGCACGATATTCTTAAACTTGACGCGTCCAAGGCAGGTAACATTGATCTCGCAGAAGAGATCTTTGGTCTGGACGTTCGTCGTGACATCCTTCACCGCATGGTGAACTGGCAGTTGGCAAAACGCCGCGCCGGTACCCACAAGGTCAAGGAAAAAAGCGAGATCTCTGCGACCACGAAAAAATTCGTACGTCAGAAGGGTAGTGGCGGTGCACGTCACGGTTCCCGTAAAGCCGTACAGTTCCGTGGTGGTGGTGTGGCGCATGGTCCGCGTGTTCGCGATCATTCGCACGATCTGACCAAGAAGTTCCGTAAGCTCGCGCTGAAAACCGCTCTGTCGGCCAAAGCAAAGGACGGTAAGCTTATCGTTCTTGATAATGCGGAATTCTCGGACGCCAAAACCAAGAATCTGGTCGCAGTTTTCGCTAAGCTCGGCTGGAAGTCTGCACTGATCATCGACGGTTCGCAGGTCAATGAGGGCTTTGCACGCGCAGCGCGCAACATCCCGCAGATTGATGTGCTGCCCGAGATTGGTGCTAACGTCTATGACATCCTGCGCCGTGACACCCTGGTGCTGACCAAGGGTGCGGTCGAAGCGTTGGAGGCACGTCTCAAATGACGATCATCAGCAAAGAGCGGATGTACGAAGTCATCCGCGCCCCGCATATCACTGAAAAGTCGACGCTGATTTCTGAGCACAACGCAGTTGCGTTCAAAGTTGCGATCGACGCCACCAAGCCGGAGATCAAGGCTGCTGTGGAAGGTCTGTTCGGGGTGAAGGTCAAGGCGGTCAATACCTCTGTGGTAAAAGGCAAGACCAAGCGTTTTCGCGGTACTGTCGGTCGCCGGAGCGATTTCAAGAAAGCGATGGTTACCCTCGAAGAGGGTCAGTCCATCGACGTGACGACGGGAATCTAAGACATGGCTTTGAAGAAGTTTAAACCAACCTCTCCTGGTCGCCGTCAGCTGGTTCTTGTTGATCGTTCCGATCTCCACAAGGGCAAGCCGATCAAAGCGTTGACCGAAGGTCTTCGCAAGAAAGGTGGCCGTAACAACTCTGGTCGTATCACCGCCCGCCGTATTGGTGGTGGTCACAAGCGTCGTTACCGCATCATCGACTTCAAACGTACCAAGTTTGATGTCGTCGGTACGGTCGAACGTCTGGAATATGATCCGAACCGCACGGCGTTCATCGCCCTGGTTCGTTATTCCGATGACGAGTTGGCCTACATCCTCGCACCGCAGCGTCTTGCTGTCGGCGACAACGTTGTTGCAGCCGAACGCGTAGATATTAAGCCGGGCAATGCCGCACCGCTGAAGAATATTCCGGTCGGTACCATCGTCCACAACGTCGAACTGAAGGCCGGTAAAGGTGGTCAGATCGCACGTTCGGCAGGCACCTATGTGCAGCTTGTCGGTAAGGACCAGGGTTACGCCCAGCTTAAGCTGTCCTCCGGTGAGGTACGTTTGGTTCGTGGTGAATGCATGGCTACCATCGGTGCCGTGTCGAACCAGGACCAGCAGAACACAAACCTTGGTAAAGCTGGCCGTCATCGCTGGCTTGGCAAGCGTCCTTCGGTTCGTGGTGTTGCCATGAACCCGATCGATCACCCGCATGGTGGTGGTGAAGGTCGCACGTCGGGTGGTCGTCACCCGGTTACGCCGTGGGGTAAACCCACCAAGGGCAAACGTACCCGCTCGAACAAAAAGACTGACGCGCTCATCATGCGCCGTCGTCATAAGAGCTAACGGAGGAGGCTAGACTATGGCGCGTTCCGTTTGGAAGGGTCCGTTTGTAGACGGATACCTTCTTAAGAAAGCCGAAACAGTCCGTGCTTCAGGCCGGAATGAGGTAATTAAGACCTGGTCGCGGCGCTCGACGATTTTGCCGCAATTCGTAGGCCTCACCTTTGGGGTTTACAATGGCCAGAAGTTTCTGCCGGTACTTGTGAACGAAGATATGATCGGTCATAAGTTCGGCGAGTTTTCGCCGACCCGTACCTATTATGGTCACGCGGCCGACAAGAAGGCGAAGAGGAAGTAACGATGGGTAAAAAAGCTGACATCCGTCGGCTGGCGGACAACGAGGCCGCGGCTTCGCTCCGGGCAGTACGCATTTCCCCGCGTAAGCTCAACCTCGTCGCCGAGTCGATCCGTGGTATGAAGGCAGAGGCTGCTTTGGCAGAGCTCACCTTCTCCAACAAACGCATTTCGCAGGACGTCAAAAAGCTGCTGGAATCGGCGATCGCTAACGCCGAGAACAACCATCAGCTTGATGTCGACCGTCTCTTTATCAAAGAGGCGACTGTTGGTAAGGCATTCGTGATGAAACGTTGGCGGGCCCGCGCACGCGGTCGCGTTGGCAAGATCATTAAGCCGTTCTCCAACATGCGCATCGTCGTCTGCGAACGTGAGGAGACCGAGTAATGGGTCAGAAAGTAAATCCGATCGGTCTGCGCGTTGGTATCAACCGTACCTGGGATTCCCGCTGGTACGCCAACAAGTCCGATTTCGCTGGCCTTCTTCATGAAGATCTGGCGATCCGTAAATACATCTTCGACCGTCTGAAACAGGCGGGTGTATCGAAGGTGATTATCGAACGTCCGGCGAAAAAAGCCCGCATCTCGATCCACTCTGCCCGTCCGGGTGTTGTGATCGGGAAAAAAGGCCAGGACATCGAGAAGCTCAAGAACGATCTGCAGAAACTGACGAAGTCGGAAGTGCAGGTTAACATCATCGAAATCCGTAAACCGGAAATCGATGCCAAGCTGGTCGCTGATAACATCGCCCAGCAGCTTGAGCGCCGTGTTTCGTTCCGTCGCGCCATGAAGCGCTCGGTTCAGAACGCAATCCGTCTCGGTGCTGGTGGCATTCGTATTAATGCTGCTGGTCGTCTTGGTGGTGCTGAAATCGCTCGTACCGAATGGTACCGTGAAGGTCGCGTTCCGCTGCACACTCTGCGTGCGGACGTTGATTATGGCACTTCGGAAGCTCACACCACCTATGGTGTTTGCGGTCTGAAGGTCTGGATCTTCAAGGGCGAAATCATGGCTCACGATCCGTTGGCTTCCGAGCGTAAAGCGCTCGAGTCGGCTGGTTCAGGTCGTAAGTAAGGAGATAGAGAGATGCTTTCTCCAAAACGTACAAAGTTCCGTAAAGCACACAAGGGTCGCCTTAAAGGTGAGGCCAAAGGTGGTACGGAACTTAATTTCGGCGCTTATGGCTTGAAAGCCTTGGAGCCGGAGCGTATAACGGCGCGTCAGATCGAAGCGGCTCGCCGCGCGATCACCCGCCACATGCGCCGTCAAGGTCGCGTGTGGATCCGCGTTTTCCCGGATCTCCCGGTATCGCAGAAGCCTGCTGAAGTCCGTCAGGGTAAAGGCAAGGGCTCTGTCGAATATTGGGCTGCCCGTGTTAAACCGGGTCGGATTATGTTTGAACTTGACGGTGTTCCGCTGGATCTTGCACGTCGGGCTTTCGAGCTCGCAGCGGCAAAATTGCCGATCAAGACCAAGTTTGTCACGCGTCTTGGTGAAGGGGAGTAATTAGTGATGAAAATTGCTGATCTCCGCGCGAAAAGCGCTGATGAACTAAAACAGATGCTGCTCGACCTGCGTAAGGAATCGTTCAATATGCGTTTCCAGCAGGCTTCCGGTCAGTTCGAGAACACTGCGCAGGTCCGTAAGGTCCGCCGTGATATCGCCCGCATCAAAACCCTTCTCGGAAACGAGAAGGGTGCTACTGCGGCCTAACTGGACACGCATAGGAGTTAAGACACATGCCGAGGCGTGTATTGCAGGGGACAGTCGTTTCGACAAAAAACGACAAGACTGTGGTGGTCCGTGTGGAACGCCAGGTCATGCACCCGCTGTATAAAAAGTATGTGCGCAAGTCGAAGAAATTCCACGCGCATGATGAAGAGAACCGCTTCAAGACGGGTGACGTCGTTCGTATTCGCGAATGCCGGCCGATCTCGAAATTGAAGTCTTGGGAAGTAGTGGTCGAGGAGTGAGTCCTCAGCCCAACCATAGTCAAGGGGTAAACCCATGATCCAGATGCAGTCTAATCTGGACGTTGCCGACAACAGCGGCGCTCGCCGTGTTCAGTGTATCAAAGTACTGGGCGGCTCGAAGCGCAAAACCGCTAATGTTGGTGATGTTATCGTGGTTTCCGTTAAGGAAGCCATTCCGCGCGGTCGTGTTAAGAAGGGTGCAGTACACAAAGCTGTCATCGTTCGGACCGCAAAGGAAATTCGTCGTTCCGATGGATCGGCGATCCGCTTTGACCGTAACGCGGCCGTTCTCATTAATGCGAATGGTGAGCCGATCGGTACGCGTATTTTCGGCCCGGTAACCCGTGAACTTCGTTCGCGTGGTTACATGAAGATCATTTCGCTTGCCCCGGAGGTGCTGTAATGGCTGCCAAGATTAAAAAGGGTGATCGCGTCATTGTTCTGACGGGTAAAGATAAAGGGAAAACCGGCGAAGTTATCGCCGCTTTCCCGACCGAGAACAAAGTTCTGGTTTCGGGCATCAACCTGGTGAAACGTCACCAGCGCCCGACCGGTGCTGATGCTGGCGGCATTGTCGAGAAGGAAGCGAAAATCAACGTTTCCAACGTGGCGATTGTCGACCCGAAAGAAAACAAGCCGACCCGCGTCGGTTTCAAGACCCTCGATGATGGTCGCAAGGTTCGCGTAGCGAAGCTCAGCGGCGAAGTCATCGACAACTGAGGGACGGAAAAATGACGCGCCTGCGCGAACATTACAAAGAAGTGGTGCGTGACGCACTCCAGAAGGAGTTCTCTTACGAGAATTCCATGGAGATTCCGCGCCTCGAGAAGATCGTGATCAATATGGGTGTCGGCGACGCCACCCAGGATCGCAAAAAGCTGGAAGGTGCGGCGGCCGATCTTGCTGCCATCACCGGTCAGAAGCCTATCTTCACCAAGGCGAAAAAGTCGGTAGCGGCTTTCAAGCTTCGTGAAGGCATGAATATCGGTTGTAAAGTGACCCTGCGTCGCGACCGTATGTTCGAGTTCCTGGACCGTCTGGTTTCGGTCGCGCTTCCGCGCGTTCGTGACTTCCGCGGCCTGAACAAAAAATCCTTCGATGGTCGTGGCAACTTTGCCATGGGCCTCAAGGAACAGTTCGTCTTTCCTGAAGTCGAGTACGACAAAGTCGACTCGGTCCGCGGGATGGACATCATCATTTGCACCACGGCAAAGTCCGACGCCGAAGCTCTCGCCCTTCTCAAGGGCTTTGATCTTCCGTTCGGAAACTAACTGGAGGTTGGCCCATGGCCAAGAAGAGCGCTGTAGAGCGTGAACTCAAACGTGAGCGCCTGGCTAAGCAGCATGCTGCCAAGCGTGCCGCCCTTAAAGCGGTCATCAACAATCGCGAGACCTCTCCTGAAGAGCGTATCGCGTGCGTGATCAAACTCGCCCAGCTGCCGCGTAATTCGGCCCGTATCCGTCAGCGTATTCGCTGCCAGGTTTCCGGTCGTCCGCGCGGTGTCTATCGCAAATTCCGCCTGTCCCGTATCGCGCTTCGTGAACTTGCTTCGCGTGGCCAGATCCCGGGCATGGTGAAGTCGAGCTGGTAAGGAGGACATCACATGTCGATGACTGATCCCGTAGGCGATATGCTCACGCGTATCCGCAACGGTCAGCGCGTTGGTAAATCCAACGTTGCTTCGCCGGCTTCGAAACTGCGTACCGGTGTGCTGGATGTTCTCCAGCGCGAAGGTTATATCCGCGGTTACAGCATTAATGAAATTCGCAAGGGCGTCAGCGAAATCAACATCGAACTCAAATATTTTGAGGGCGAAGGTGTGATTAAGCAGATCGACCGCGTCTCGACCCCTGGTCGCCGTGTTTATTCGAAGATCAAAGATCTTCCGAAAGTTTACAACGGCCTGGGCATCGCAGTCCTGTCCACTCCGAAAGGGGTTCTATCGGATCAGGAGGCTCGCGATCAGAATGTCGGCGGCGAAATCCTCTGCAAGGTATTCTAAGGAGGGCCAACGATGTCGCGAGTAGGAAAAAATCCGGTGGTCGTGCCTAACGGCGTTACCATCACCCTGACCGAAGAACAGATCAGTGCAAAAGGCAAGCTCGGTGAGCTTCGTCTGCCGCTGACCTCGGACGTAACTGTTTCACAGGATGACAACCAGATCACCGTGAAACCGGCCAACGATAGCAAGCGCGCCCGTGCCCTCTGGGGTACCACACGCGCCAATATCGCAAACCTCGTAACCGGGGTTTCGGACGGTTTCACCAAGAAACTGGAAATCACCGGTGTTGGTTACCGTGCGCAGGTCCAGGG
>CBIHMD010000077.1:0-8740 GCA_966210655.1 uncultured Thalassospira sp. | reverse complement strand
AAGTGTCAGCATGAAAACAACAATGCAGCCCGACGCAATACCGGGCATGGCATGCGGAATGACAATATCGCGGGTTACGGTAAAGGCATTGCCGCCAAGGTCATAGCCCGCCTCAATCAAACTGTCGTCAAGACTATCAAGTACTGACACCAGCGGCACAACCATGAACAGCATTGATGTATAGACAAGCCCCACCATGATGGTGGCATCATTGTAAAGCATTTCGACAGGCCCATCCGCGATCCCGGCCCATTGCAGAAAATTGCTGACCACACCGCTTTCGCGCAGCAAAATCATCCAGCCAAAGGTGCGCACCAATTCTGACACCCAGAACGGGATCAGGCACAGCAGGAACAGAACATTCTTGCCTTTGCCCCGCATTACCTTGGCGATGTAATAGGAAACCGGAAAACCGATGATCAGGGTCAGTGCCGTCGCCATGATCGACATCACAGCGGTACGGACATAGGTATTCCAGTAAAGCGGTTCGACGAAAAACTCGATATAGTTGATCAGGCTGAATTCGTACTGGCCGTATGAAATCCGTTCACGCAACGACACCAGAAGCAGATCTACATGCGGCAGGATCACGAGCAGGAACAGCCAAAGCAACAAAGGCATGGCAAGCAACAAAGTACCAAATCGCATCGCCCCTCCCTTGCCAGTTGACGCGGAGGTGGTCATGCCCCGGCCCCCTGTTTTTCAGACGTGGCAAAACAGCGTGTTTGTTCCGCAGCCCACGTCAGATTGACAGTATCGCCCGCTTTCAGATTGGCGAATGCGCCGGTTTGCGGCAAGGCCACCGTCATTTCGTGCCCGGTTGCGCTATCGCGAACCTGCACACTACTGGCGGCACCGTTAAACAGCACATTCTCGACCTTTGCGCCGATGGCATTATCAGTTTTGCCCTGCCCGTCAATTGCAATGGCTTCGGGACGAACAAAGACATCAACCGTTCGGCCCTCGCTCAGTTCCGGGTGAGCCGCACGGGATGCGACAACAGAACCACCGGTCGGCAGATTGATCGCAATCTGATCTTCCTGTGTCGTGCCCACCGTTCCTTTCCAGCGATTGCTTTCACCAACAAAGCCTGCGACGAAAGCCGTCTGCGGATTGTAATAAAGGTCCTGCGGTGCGCCTACCTGCTCAAATCGACCGGCATTCATGACCGCCACCTGATCTGACATCACCAATGCTTCGGACTGATCATGCGTAATGTAAACAAATGTCGTGCCGATCTCGTGCTGCAATTGTTTGAGCTCGACCTTCATATGTTCACGCAGTTTAAGGTCCAGAGCACCAAGTGGCTCGTCAAGCAGTAGAACCGCCGGTTCCAGAACAAGACAACGCGCAATCGCAATACGCTGTTTTTGCCCGCCTGAAAGCTGACTGATCTGTTTGGGGCCAGAATCCGGCAGTCCCACACGTGCCAGCGTATCATTGATCTTCTTTTCGATTGTTGCCCGATCAACGCCACGGCGTTTCAAGCCATATGCCACGTTTTCCGCAACATTCATCATCGGAAACAGTGCCAGATGCTGAAAAACCATATTCACCGGTCGGCGGTTGGGTGGGACACCAAGCACCGATGATCCCTTGATCAGAATATCGCCAGATGTTGGTGCCTGAAACCCGGCCAGCATCCGCAACAGTGTGGTTTTACCGCAACCACTTGGCCCCAAAATGGAAAAGAAAGATCCTTTGGGGATCGTAAGTGAAATCGAATCTACCGCGGTGAAAACATCAAACTTTTTGACCACGTTACGACATTCAAGGTCGAATTGATCTGCCATAGGAGCCTGCATGAAATGAATTGCCGATGTCCGCTTGAAACCGACCATCGCATAAATGAAAAAATGCAATGTCCCCGGCAGCATATGCCGGGGACAAAATCACCCGATCCAAACAGGATCAGAGCAGCTTGGCTTAGGACTGTGCCGCTTTCACACGGTCAAGCGTTTTGCCTTCAAGGGTTTCCAAGCCTGCCGGAACCGTCGGATACCATTTAATGTTATCAAGGGATTCCGCCGGGAAGCTTCCCTGAAACTGCGCCTTCAGCTTGTCGTCGGCAAACTCGTCGGCACCTTTGGAAGCGGTAAAGTTACCGGCACTTGCCGTAATTTTGGCAGCAATTTCAGGCTGCATAACAAAGTTGATCCACTTGTAAGCGGCATCTTCGTTTTCGGATTTGCGCGGCAGGACAAACGTATCGATCCAGCCCAGCGCACCAGACGCTGGGGCGACAAACGTGATATCGGCGTTGTCGTTATTAAGCTTCCAGCCACCGGTATCCCATGCCATTGCAGCAACCACTTCGCCCGAACGGACAAGATTCAGAAGCGCATCGCCTCCTTCCCAATAGGTTTTGACGTTCGGCTTGCACTCGACCAGTTTCTTTTCAACCGCATCAAGAATTTCCTGATACTTCGCTTCGTCGCCATAGGCCGCGAACGGGTCCATCCCCATTGCAAAAGCAAATCCGATAAGGGTAGGACGTTTCAGGCGATAGGAAACCTTGCCAGAAATGTCCGCATTGCAAAGATCAGTATAATCCTTGACGTCACCAGCCTTAGTCGTATCGACGATCAGGCCGCTGGTGCCCCAGACATGCGGAACACCATAAACCTCGTCCTCAAGTGTGGTGTTTTTCTTGGTTGCTTCAAGCATTGACGGAATGAATTTGGCGGCATCAATCTTGGAAAGGTCGATCGGCTTATAAATGCCGTATTCAAGCTGTGCACCTGAAATGCGGTCCTGCGACGGCTGAGCAAGGTCAAAACCGCCACCACCCGTTGCACGCAGTTTGGAAATCATGTCTTCGTTGTTCGAAAGCGTGACTTCAACGTCGATGCCTGTCTCTTTTTCAAACATCTCGACGACGTCATCCGGTGCATACCCACCCCAGGTCAGCAACCGAAGTTCTTCGGCCTGTGCGGTTTGGCCAAGCATCACCATTCCGGCAAGGGCGGTAAGCCCAAGCAGAGAACCGCGCAGTGCGCCATGCTTTTTCGACATTATTTTACCTCTCTGTTGACGTGACGGCACTTCCCCTGTCCGGCGTCAATGTATTCTGTGACATTGCAAACGTTCCGGGACCGCACCAGTATCGCAAGAAACTTTGTTGAAACGAAAGCAAAATCGATCATTTTGCGTTCTTTTGAACAATTCATTTCAATTCTCACCGTGAACGCAGGCTTTCCGCAAGTTAAACTTCTGCAACAATTTTTCGGGATTTCGGTATCGGATCGCATTTACTGCCAACAGAAAAAGGGCGACCAAACTGGCCGCCCCTTCATATCTAAATATCTGCAAGTTAAACTCTATTCGTCGGCACAATATTCCGGTGGGCATTCCAGCTTGTCATAAGCCTTTCCATTGACGTCAAACAGATGGGATGCCCCGGCTTCGGCTGCGGCACTAACGGTCTCGCCAATTTTAATGCGGCTGTGGCCAGGAGCACGAACCGTGAAACGGTCCCCGTTTGCCAGCTTGAGATACAAATAGGTAGAGTCGCCGAGTTTCTCGACAACATCGACCTCGCCGGAAATCGACAAATCCCCCTGCTCACCCGGTGAAAGATGTTCCGGCCGGACTCCCAGTTCGACATCCTTTCCAACATCACCGGCTGGCACGTCAAACGGCAGAACAGCCTTGGCGCCTCCCGGTACGGTAACAGTTACCTTGCCCTGTTCGACGGCATCAATATGAACGGTTGTGAAATTCATTGCAGGCGATCCGATAAAACCGGCAACAAAGCGGGTTTGCGGATGGTGATAAAGCTGCATCGGCGATCCGACCTGCTCGACATTGCCAGCATTCATCACAACAATCTTGTCGGCAAGAGTCATCGCTTCGACCTGATCATGCGTGACATAGACAATTGTTGACTTCAGTTCCTGATGCAGTTTGGCAATCTCGATACGCGTTTGCACACGCAATGCGGCATCAAGGTTCGAAAGCGGTTCGTCAAACAGGAATACTTTTGGCTGGCGCACAATCGCACGGCCAATCGCCACGCGCTGGCGCTGTCCGCCCGACAATTCAGACGGACGGCGATCCAGAAGCTTATCCAGTTGAAGGATACGTGCGGCTTCGCGTACCCTTTGATCAATGGCACTTTTATCATGATTGGCCAGTTTCAGGCCAAACGCCATGTTCTTGTAGACTGTCATATGCGGATAAAGCGCATAAGACTGGAAAACCATCGCGATCCCGCGGTCGCGCGGGCTTTTGGTATTCACGACGTCCCCACCGATCATCAGATCACCACCGGTGATGTCTTCCAGACCGGCAATGATGCGAAGCAACGTCGATTTTCCGCAGCCCGACGGCCCCACAAAGACGACAAACTCGCCGTCCTTAACATCCAGATCGATGCCATGCAGCACATCAACAGCGCCATAGCTTTTGCGGATCTGGTCAAGTTTCAAATCAGCCATTTAGTAAGCTCCTGTCACACCAATACTCATTTCACCGCGCCAGATGTCAGGCCGCGAATGAGTTGTCGGGAGAAAATCAGATAAAGGATCAGGATCGGGATGATCGCGAGGCTCAGCGATGCTAGAACCGCGTTCCAGTCGGTAACGTACTGGCCGATGAATTGCTGAATACCCAGCGTGATGGTCTGTTTGCCATCACCCGGTGCCAGGATCAGCGGGAACCAAAGGTCATTCCAGATCGGGATCATGGTGAATACGGCGACCGTTGCCACGGCCGGCCGGATCAGCGGCAGGATAACCGCAAAGAAAATCTTGAATTCACCAACCCCGTCGCAACGGGCGGCTTCTTTCAAATCCTTGGGTATCTGGTGCATGAATTCGGTCAGGATAAAGATCGCAAGCGGCAGTCCTTGTGCGACATAGACAAGGATAAGTGCGGTCAGCGTATTGATCAGGCCCAATTCAACAATCAGATTCAGAATCGAAACCGACCCCAGACGGATCGGCACCATGATGCCAACCGCCAGATACAGCGCAAGCCAGGTATTGCCGGGAAACTTGTATTCCGAAAGCGCCCAGGCCGCCATGGAAGCAAGCAGCAGAACAATAACGATGGTCACGACTGTCACGGTGAAGCTGTTAAAGAAAAACAGCTCGAAATTCGATCTCGCCAGAACCTTGGTGAACCCTTCAAGGCTGAAGGTTTCTGCGTTCGGCAGGCTCATCGGATCGCTGAAAATTCCCTTGCGGGATTTGAACGCGTTGATGATCACGAGAAAGATCGGATACAGCGCCACCAGCGTATAGGTCAGCAGGATCGCATGCACAATCACAGCACGCGACATATCTTCCCTGCGAATATTTTTATTCATCATCATCTTGCCGCCTCCTTACAACTGGTAGCGCGCCA
Source organism: uncultured Thalassospira sp. (assembly GCA_966210655.1). Lineage (GTDB taxonomy): Bacteria > Pseudomonadota > Alphaproteobacteria > Rhodospirillales > Thalassospiraceae > Thalassospira. Next base: position 3,391 of record CBIHMD010000077.1, on the reverse strand, counting down.
GACGGCGCTGCACGGCGAACAGATAGAAAAGAACACCGGCAAGAATGATCAGGAACATCAGCGAGGCAACCGTGGCACCAAGGCTCGGATCACCAAGCTGCAACTGGTAACCAAAGAATGTGCGATAGAACAGCGTGCCCATGATATCGGTCGAGAAATTCGGACCGGCCAATGCACCCTTCACGGCATAAATCAGGTCGAACGCATTGAAGTTGCCAACAAATGTCAGGATCGACACCATCGCCACCGTCGGCAAAACCAACGGCAACTTGATATGCAGAAACACCTCGAAATGGGTCGCGCCATCGACACTCGCCGCATCTACAAGATCATCGGGGATTGCCAGAAGTGCTGCGTAAATCAGCATCAGCGGAATGCCGACCCACTGCCAGACCGAGATAAAGGAAAGCGTGATCAGGGCTGAACCTTCCTTGCCAAGCCACGGACCGAACAGTGATTTCAGGCCGAAAATATCAAGGATATCGACGCCTACACCCCAGACCGGGCTCAGGATCAGTTGCCAGATGAAGCCGACAATCACCACCGACAGCATGGTCGGCATGATCATCATCGTGCGATAGGTATTGCGGAACCGAAGTTGCGGCAGGCTCAGAATGCCTGCAAGCGCGATCCCGATCGGGTTCTGCACCAGCATGTGAACCGCAAAGAATTTCATGTTGTTCCAGAAACTGTTCCAGAAGGTCGCAGACCAATCCGGATCGCCCAGAATGGTTCGATAGTTATCGAAACCGACAAAGGCCATCTCCCCGCCGCTTGGCGTGGAATAAAAACTGAGGCGAATAGAATCGATCAGCGGATAGATCATGAACAATGTGTAGATAATCGTCGCTGGTGCCAGAAAGGCAAACACAGGCAGTTTTGCCTTGCGCCAATCGGTCATGGGCCCGGAATGCGCCATACCTTATCCTGTCTTTCTGAGATTAAGCGTACGGGGAACGCGTCCCCGGTCGAAAGCGTTCATCTGAGCGCCTGATTGGAGTCCTGTCCGCCCGGTTTATCAATCGGTGTGATTTTCTAAACTGCAAAATACCCGGCAGATATAAGGATGGCAGGCGATTTCTTGCGCCTGCCATCTGTATTCAGGCCTTACTGATGTGGAGCATACCACTTCGCAAGCCCGGCTTCGGCGGATTTGCCAGCTTCTTCCGGAGTAACGGTACCGTTGATAACCTGTGCGGAAATGTTCCACAGCTCGTTTTCAAGGTTCGGCGTACCACGCGAGAGGATTTGATACGAGTTACGAATGGTTGACTCGCATTTCTGACGCCAGCTGACGAACTCGTTGGCAACCGGATCGGTGATTTCGACCTTGTGGTTCGACAACGAGAAGAATCCCGGAAGCGCGTTCGAATAAAGCGATGCGAATTCCGAACCGGTCATCCATTCCAAGAAGATCTTTGCCTCTGCGGCATTCGGTGATTTGGCATTCAGACCCAGCGCGATATCGGTGTGGTCTCTGATATAGCAGGTGTCCGAACCCTCTGCCGGAGGCGGCGGGAATGAGCCGAATTCAAATTCAGCCTGGCTGTTAAACAGCGAAATATCCCACGAACCAGCCGGATAGACAGCCGCACGGCCAAGCGAGAACAGGTTCTGCGCATCCGGATAGGAAATGGCCTCATAGCCATCCGGCAGATAGTTTGCCCAGCTTGCCAGTTCGGTAAAGGTGTCAACATACGGCTTATCGGTGAATTTCTGGCTGCCATCAATCAGGGCTTTGCGGCCCTCTTCGCCTTTCCAGTAATTCGGGCCGATATTCTGGAAGCCCATGGTGGCGGCTTCCCACTGATCAGCAGTCCCCATTGCCATCGGGATATAGCTGCCTTCTTCCTTGATTTTATCAAGGGCATCATAGAACTCTTCGCGGGTTTTCGGGACTTCCACACCGGCCGCCTCAAAGGCTTCCTTGTTATAGATGAAACCGTGAATGACCGATGCCATTGGCAGACAGAAGGTGACGGAACCATCATCGGTCTGCCATGCGGATTTCGCAACATCGGAGAAATTATCCATGCCCGCGATATCGTCAAGCGGTGCAAGATTTCCCTGCTTGTAAAGTTCAAGCGACGCATCGAACGGACGGCACGTGATCAGATCGCCAGCAGTACCGCCTGCGAATTTCGCATTGATCAGCGCGTTATAATCGGTTGGCGGGGTCGGCGAGAAAGTCACCTTTATTTCCGGATGTTCCTTGTTGAAGGCCGGAATAATCTGGTCGTTCCAGATATCGATATCGTCGTTACGCCAGCTCTCGATTACGAGTTCGCCGGCAGATGCCATCAACGGAACCAGGGCGACACTTGCCACCAGGGCCGCTGCCAGGCCTTTTGCAAATACTTTATTCGACATTTATGCCTCCTCTGATCAATGTCGGCGGACTGCTACCCCTGCAGATGTCAGTCCTGATACTCAAGCGCTGCCCGGAGATTTCCGTTAAACATCGCAAGAATTTCTTTGGCTTTCGCGGTCTCGTGCCCTTAGGCAATCAGGACCGCGATGCGGATATCAAACTGTGCTTTGTCAAGGGCGTTCTCGGCATTCCGCACATCGCAACCGGCAATATGGCCGGTAATGCGGATGGCGCGATCATGCAACTTGATGTTTTCGGCACGCATGCCGACCATCAGGTTATCGAAAAGGCGCCCCAGCTTGCTCATGACAAGCGATGAAAGGATATTTATGGCAGCTTTCTGCGCGGTCCCTGCCCCCATACGGGTTGAGCCTGCGATAACCTCGGGCGCGCTATCAAGAAAAATGCCGCACTCTGCCGTCATCAAAAGCTTGCCGTCGGGGTTGTTGCAAAGACCAACGGTGTAAGCACCGTGTTCACGCGCCAGTTCAACGGCGCGCAATGTATAAGGCGTCGAACCACTGGCGGCGACAGCGATAACCGCGTCACCTTCACCTATGCAATGTCGGGTAATTTCGTCTTCGGCAGCTTTGGTATCGTCTTCGGCGGAATTGAATACGCCCGGCTCGCTTTGCAAGCCGCCCGCCAGCATGACGATGGTCATGTCCTCAGGCCATCCAAACGTTCCGCCAAGTTCCTTGGCATCCTGCCATGCCACCGTGCCGGAAGTTCCGGCTCCAACATAAACGAGACGCCCGCCGCCGCCCAGGCGACGTGCTATCCCGTTTGCGGCTGTTGCCATATCCGTCAGGACCGGCCCCAGCGATGCGACTGCACGCATTTGACCTTCCCACAAAGCCATAAGGAAATCGGCGTCGGACCATTGATCCAACCCGGCAAAGCGCATATCAAATTCTTCAGTGCGTGATGCCATTTTCCAATCTCCCTCCATCAATTAAATACCATTATGATACCAGCAAGGCAAGACACTTCCTGACCAATTATCGAAATCACCCAAAA
>CBIHMD010000076.1:0-8744 GCA_966210655.1 uncultured Thalassospira sp. | reverse complement strand
GCACCTGTCGACTGACCGCCCCTTGCGTCACATTAAGCTCATGTGAAGCTTTGGTGAAACTTTCAAGTCGACCAGCCACTTCAAAGGCACGAAGCGCGTTTAGCGGTAATGGACGGCGTTTCATGGCGATCAACTTACATGATTAAAACTCATGCAATGATGACAAAAGATGGTTTGAGCGCAAGTGCTTTTAAGCGTAACTCTGGGTTTATCAGAACGAAACACATTCAGGCCGCATACGAACTGAGAGCTGGCCGATAGATTGAAGGAACAAGATCATGGTCGCGATCACCAAAGATGCCGGTGTTTTTGTCACCGCCCGCCGTCACCACAACACCGCAAATGTTATGGAACTGCCGCGTCAGTGGGCAAAACGTTATGTTCTCCGCCAAAAGCTTGCGACGATGGACAGCCATTTGCTGCGCGACATTGGCTGGGACGTTTATGATGCACGTATCGAAGCAGCCAAGCCGTTCTGGAAAGCCTGAGCATTTCGCTTAAAGGCCCCAAACCAAGAGTACTTATCATGTCTCCCCGACTTTTCCGCTTGCAGGGGCCTCTTTCATTCCCCCTGCAGGTTATTGAAGCACTGACAAGCGTCTTCAGTCTCCCGATACGCAAAACCGAGACCCGCACCCGCTATTAACGGTTTTGAGTCCCTGATTGCCGGCCATCCCCCGATGGTCGGCATTTCTTTTGCCTGATAGAACCCGCAATCTGGATTATTTTGCAGGATGCAAATACATCAGGTTTGCGGCATTCAGCACCGAATACATCACCGCGAACTGGGCATCGAATTCATATTTGTCCGGTCTTGGGTCAAACATCTCGTAAATCTGGCCAACCGTGCGTTTGCCATCAATGCGTGACAGAATACCGGGGCTTGCCGGCGGAAGACTGCGCGTTACCGACAATCCGGTAAAATTGATCTTGATATGGCCGGTTTTGGCAACAGATCGCGCCAAAGCAGCCCCATCAATACGCACAAAGAACGGCACCGCATTACGATCCGGTACCGGCGGTTTGATCTTGTTATCCGATTTAACCACATAAAACAGATGCTTGGTGATATTGCCTGCCATAAGCTCGGCCAACGCGGCCCGCTTACGAAACGGCACATGTACAGCCTTGTCCAGAACGTCATGGCGCGAACAATAGGTCGTCGGATCATAGCGCATCGGTTCGATAAATTGTTGAAGCCGCAAACCGGCTTTCTCGACAAAATCAAAAACCTCGTCGACGCGATAGGCCCGATCCTGCTGATGCAAAAGCAGATCATAAAACCCGGCGTCACCGCCCTGGATGTGATCATTTACAAACGGGTTACGCTTCAGCCAGTTTGTGCCGGGCAATGAGTCAAACAGTGCCTTGCCAAGGTTAAGCCGCTTGCGTCCGCCAGCCTCGGCTGAAAGGCGTTCCATCATTTCCTGCATATGATAAACGCCGATCCGGCCAAGTTCGCCATAAACCATCAAACCCATACCGCCTTTGGGTTTAAGCGCATCTGCCAATGCCTTTAACCCGGCATCCGGATCGGGCAGATGATGAAGCACGCCACAGCAATCAATGTAATCAAACGGGCCATATTTCCCGGCCAGTTCAACGAACGATCCGGTAACAAATTTGACATTCTTTTCAAGGTTGCGGCGTTTGATCCGTGCCTCGGCGATCTCGCGCGAGCTTTCCGAAAGATCAATATAAACAATCTCGACCTTGGCCTTGCGATCGCGCGCCTGCTGCGCCAGCATCACCAACGCGTCGCCCGTACCACCACCAGCGACAAGGATCCTTGTCTTTTTGCCACCCGCCGATGGATCATGTCCACCAAACACGAAATGAACCACCTCTTCCCAGTTGCCGGGCGACCCGACAACCAGGCGTCGCTCTTCATCCTTCGGGTCACGCGCCGGATAGGGGAACGTTTCGTATTGTGCCCGCGTTTTGTCGGACGGTTGCGGCGCGTCAGGCTTTTTCCGGGTTTCGGACATCAGCGGCATTCCAGTGGATCAACAGGTGCTGTAGCAAGCCCGGCAGAGAGCCCGCAGGACGGAACGATATCAGGGACCGCAACATCCTATAAAATTTCAAGGATTTGATTAATAGAATAATCGCTAGGCGACGAACTCATTCGCCGCAGCGGATCACAAGCTTCCCCGTCGCAGTCCGGTTCCGGATCGCGTCAAGTGCCTCCATCGCGTCGGAAAGCGGATAAACTGCCGACACCATCGGCGATATCTTTCCCGATGACAGCAGTTCCAAAAGCTCTGCCATGCCTGCCTTTGCGATATCCGGGTTCTGTTTCAGGTAGGCCCCGAAATAAAAGCCAAGTGCGGCAATATTCTTGACCAGAAGGATGTTGGCCGGAATTTGCGGTACCGATCCGCTGGCAAATCCGATCAGAAGAATCCGTGCACCGGGCGCTACACAGCGCAGGCTTTGATCAAACACGTCGCCACCGACCGGGTCATAAACCACATCGGCCCCCGTTCGCCCGATCCCGGCACAGATTTCCTTTACCCGGTCCCGAATGCTTTCGGATTTGTAGTCAATCACATAATCCGCACCATGCGCTTCGGCGATGGCGCATTTCTCCGCTCCGCCCGCGGTTGCGATCACGATGGCACCCAAAAGTTTGGCGCACTCCACCGCGGTCAGGCCAACACCCCCTGCCGCACCGTGAACCAGAACGACCTCTTCCCGTTGCACCATGGCGCGATATTTCAAGCCAAACCACGATGTTCCATAGGCGATCTGAAATGCAGCGGCAGAATCAAACCCGACATTATCGGGCAGGCGGGTCACAAGCCCGGCATCGACCACGATCTTTTCCCCGTACCCGCCCCAGTCGGGCAAGGCCATAACCCGATCACCGATTTCAAGGCCCCGCACATCCGTACCAACCACCGAAACTGTCCCGGCAATTTCAAACCCCGGTGCAAACGGGCCTTGGGGCCGCTTCTGGTATTTACCCTCAAGGATCAGCGTATCGGCAAAATTGACGCCGCAGGCTGCAATATCAATGGTGACGTCTTGGGGTTGTGCGACCGGTTCGTCGCAATCGATCAGCATCGGCGCATCGCCAAATGCCCTGCATATCCATGCCTTCATGGCTGTTTTCCATATCGTGATCCTGCCCGATCACGCACAGTGTGCCGCGCGCAAACCGATCAGACAAGGAAAAGCCGGATAAAAGACAAAGATGGAAAGTCTTAGAAAAACTTCTGACGTCTGCGCTTGCGGGTCATCAGCAACAGAAGGATTCCCGGTACCAGCAAAATGATGAAGGCCGGGGCAAGAAGGGCCGGAACAAACGCATTGTCCCAAATCCAAGCCGAGATATAACGCTGGATCACGGACTGCAACAGGTTCAGGCTTCCGGCATCCAACCGATACCAGAGCTCGCCTGCCGCCACAAAGCGGAACGCTCCTGTCTGAAGCGCGGTAATACCATCACCGACCAGTACAGCGAGACTGGCAAACAGCAATATCCATCCCAACGCCCTGAAAAGCCACATAGCCGTCTCCGAATTCCCGGTCAGAACTTTTCGTTTTCGTTATGATCGCAGTCACGCTAACGGCTTTGCCCCGCCAGCGTAAAGGTTTCCGCGAATCACCCTATCGTCCCGGTACATCTGGAACCATAACCTGAAACCTTAGAGGCGATTGATCAACAAGAAGTAAATATTGGACAAATCGCTACAACTTTATCCGTCAAGTTATTGTAACAAGGGCACTTGTTCGCCGTTTGGATAGCGACCGGAACAAACATCAAAAAGTACGGGATTTTGCCTTGTCAACCGGGATCGGGTCGGCTAATGTCCGCCCGCTTTCGCGATATGTACCAGATCGCATGTGGAGAGGTGGCCGAGTGGTTTAAGGCGCACGCCTGGAAAGCGTGTTGGGGTGTAAGCCCCTCAGGGGTTCGAATCCCCTCCTCTCTGCCACATTTTCTTATATTTCAATGACTTACAAAGAGAATTTTGCGATAACCGCAATTCTACCCATCATTGTGAAAGTGATGGAACCGCTATAATTTCGGTCCTTTAATATGATGTGACTTTGCGAGCCAAAAGCGCCGCTTTTTTGGCTCTTTCTGCCAATTGCTTATATTTAGAACCCAATCCATCCGAAAACTTTGCGCTGTAAGCTCTCAGAAAACGGGCTTCAAGGTCAGTTCGCTTTTGTTTACGAAGTAAGACCGCAATTCGCCACGCATAGTATGGCGCAGGATAGGTGCCTGTCTTTGCATAAACCTCTACACCAGACCGAACGATCTTAATAAGAGCCGAAAAGTCATTATCGACAGCCTTTACTCCGCCCCCGCCCTTCGCAAATAGATAACTCTCAGGTTGGCTTGGCGGAACCAACTCAGCCGTTCCTTTGGATGGCATCCCCAAAATGGCATTCATCAGAAAGCGGTTGTTTAATTCATCTCGCTCCCTTTTCGTCATTTTTCGAGTGTCTCTGAGCATGGATATTATTTGCTCAATCCCATCGACATGCTCTGCATTCAATGTCAGCCTCCCCTACCAGAACTCACCGCCAAAAGGGCTTACCTATTTCTCACAGGTCCGCTTGTGGATTTCCTCAACCATTGTGACGATGTGCCCGAGTGAGAAGAAAATCAAATCGCCAACTGCACCCGCCACGATAATGTAGATGTTAATCATGGTTTGGCCCGAGGCGGTGTTGTTGGCGATTTCCTCGCACCTGATACGAGCCAGTATATCCTTGATTGCCTTGCAGTTCCCGCTTTGAGCATTTTGTTTCGATAGAAACACAACCAGCGCAACTGCCCCCAGCATTTCAACAACTGCTACCAGCTTTAGAAGATTTCCCATTTTTTCCCCAATAAAACTGCATTGAATACAAATTTACGCTCTTCAGCCACTAAAATTTACCGCCAACGAGAAAACATACACGTCACTTCCGCGCTGTGAGCGCCTGAATAAAATCATCCAATTCGGCTGTGATTTCGCCAAGACATTCCTCCACCAGCTTCTCCTTTTCTGGAAGTTTAGAATCGCTCCATGGGAGGGGAAGAGTTTGCTTGGACGTGAACGTTTTTCGAACGGACAAATCGTCGTAGCGGAAGTTCGCATCCACGCTGCAAAGAAAGCCCCGTTCGGTTAACGCAGAAAATATTCCGACTATCGGAATGGTGTCCGCAACGCGTGACTTTTGCAATAAATTGGCACGAATAATGGAAATGTCCATTTCCGGCTTTTGGCTGTCCCCGCTTGCAGAATAACGCTTGCTCAAGCGCCCATATACCAGCTTGTTGAACGGTGGCTTCATATACTCCCCGTAGATCAACTCATAGTCGTTCGACCACGTAGTGTCATAAATTCCCGGATCATCGTCAGATGTGAAATCACTGATAACCACTCGTGATGCATCAATGGTCTTGAATGTTCTAGGTTCCATGGAAAATTCTGGTGAAGGGGTTGCGCAACCCGACAGAAAGAACGGAATTAAAAACACATATTTTTTCATTTTGCCCCACCTATGACTCTGATTTGAGCACTATATAAGTATACGCTCAAAAAGCAAAAAGCTGCCCTAATCAGTGTAAGGAATGCCGTGCGACCTGTGTGCAAACCGTTCAATCGCCACCCTGTCCCATAAAGGATGACCTTGGCTATCCCGTGCGGCTGGCGGGGGGAAGCTATCCCCCTCTAATGGCCAACCTTTAATTTTGTCGATCACGGTTTCATATCCAATCAAAGTGTTTTCCATGGTTGCAACTCCACGTCATTCGGCCAATGCTTCACTGAGTGCGCTCTCAGCTTTGCGTGCGGCGTCGATTTGCGCCTGATCCGCCCGGACTTCTTCCCGCGTCCCAGCCACGTTATCGACCAAGCTCGTTGCCGCCACAAAGCTCTCGCTAATCAAGTCCGACGCGTACTCCGCCGCCTCGCGAAATTGAACCAAATCAGGGAGCAAGGCATTCTCGGCCTCATCACGCCAACGTTTCATCTGTGCGCGATCCACCCCGAGCAAAAGCGGATTGGATGCAGAAAGCACGGCACCGATTAGTTCGGAATCGCCCGTTGCCACCGCGTCGCGGAAAGCCTCACGTTTGGCCTTGTTGTCCATCCCCCTTAGCACAGCGCGGATTTCGCCCGCCTGAGGATTGGCTCCCTTCAATCCAAGCCTTTCGTCCGCCTGATCACCAAGTGCGGCAATGCGTTTTTTCAAGTCAGCATTCACGGAATCTGACATCTTTGCTAAACGCGCCATCGCCTTTTGCCCCGCATCTTCAAGGCGCTTGCGGTTCGCGGCTTCGGGTAATAGCGGGTCGGGGCTGTTGATCATGTTGGCTATTGCGTCCATCGCGCTGATATATTGACGATGGATGACAGCGGCACGGTTAATGTCCGGGTCATTTTTCCATTTTTCCCCGGCTTTCATCTCAATGATGGAATTACGGGTCATAGTCAGTGACGGGTGCCGTTTAGTACGGCGGGCGGGGTTCATGGCATTGGTGTTGGTCGGCATTTTAGTGATCCTCTCGTGGTGTTATCGGGTGGGTGCAAAGCTTTGCGTGGCATAGCCAAGGTTGGTGGTGATGATGGGTTCGCGGCGCAGGCATCCGTATCGCAACGCATCTGCACCGTGGTCTATGGCGCGGGTGTCAAGGTCTTCGGGATTTCGGGGGTCGCGGGGAAGGCTTGGTAGGGTTTCCCAAAGGTATTGGCAATTCTTCGTGATATACAATCCCGGCACATCGGGTTGCCCGGCTTGGCTCATTAACGTGCGCAGTTCGTTCCATCCAGATAACCGTGAGCCTTTCCTTGCCTTGCGGAAATAGACCCCGTTTTTCCTAAACTGATTTGCGATTGTCCCGTCCTGCGAACCGACATTGGCGAAGCAGGCGTCATCGAGAACGCCCTCGGCCCGTATGCCCCACTTTTCGGTCATGCCCTTGATTGCGGCGGCTTGTTCGGGTGCGGTCATTAGCAAGCCCTGTGACGGGTCATCAATTCCTGCCAGTGCCACTTCGTCGAAAACGATTTTTGATCCACGGGGATAAAACACGCCCTCGTGCTCAAGGCCGGGGCTTTCCGCCATGGCCAAGTAAACCGCAGGGGCAGCAGTACCGAAATCACCAGCCAGCCAAAAACGCCAATGATGTCTGGCCTTCACCTCACCTTGATACATAAAATCAGTGTGACGCTCGATACCAACACCGCCCGGCAGGGTTTGCCATGGATCAACCATGCTTTTGTCGGTCAAACACTCAAAGAACGCCCCGCGTATGGCCGTCCAATCGCCGCTTAGCCACGCTAGAGCCAACGCGGGATCACCAGCACAGGACGCTTTGAGGTTCCGCTCGTATGCGGCCTGATCAATGAACACGTTAGATTCAAATGTGCCGTTAATCGTGACGAATGACGCGCCCGTTGCATCATCTACATACGGTTGCCACTCAGTCCTGAGTACATGCCGTTTCTTGATCCACCCATGGCCGGGGCCACCGGGGTTTGCCGTGATTATATAACGTACCGGAATACCCTTGGGCGCACGTAGTGAAGAGCGCAAGCGGTCTAGCAATGCGGGTGACGGATACTGCCCCGCTTCATCCGCGACGATCAATCCGAATGACCGCCCTTGGAACTTTGCAAAATCGCTCTCGTGGTCCAATTGATCCAAGCTGATCGTGCCGCCATTGGGTAGGGCAAACCTATGCTTCTGGCTATTGTATTTGACCGCCGTACCGTAAATTTGCCCGAAGATTGTTTGGCATTCGCTTTCAATTTCGGAAAGGCCCGGAAAGCTACGACGCACAATAAGCGCCTTCGCATGTTTGCCGTACTGTTCGCAAAACCGCAGCGCAATCAACAGGGCTACCCGTGTCTTGCCGTAACCCCTGCCACCGAGCAACGCCAAATCAAAGGCATCTGGAACGCCCATAACACGGCCCTGTAGCGGGGTTAGTTTGTCAGGTTCAATATCCACACTCGCATTCATGAATAACCCCCACAGGCCAGCCAGCCAAGCCCTGCGCCAAAGGCAAACACTCCCACAAAGCTGCAAACTGGAAAGACAGCATCGCGCCACGTAAACCCGCCAAAATAATCCGAAAGGTCGATCTTTTCGTTGTCCTGCTCAGTCATCGCCACCACCATCAGGCAACGATTTCTGCACCGCTTGAACCGTTTTCATGTACTCGCTGGGATCAAGCGCAGCGGGAAGGGTGAAATTAACCGTAACGCCACCCCCGCCACCAGTCGGCTGTTTTTCCGTGAGGCCATGACGAACCGCCAAAAGTGTAGTCGCCGCTTGACGATCCCCACTGTCAGCAAGCGCCCACAGCTTTTCAAGCAAGGTGTCTTTCTCAACCGCCAATGCTTCGTTCCAAATTTCCTTTGATTTTTTGTCATCAGAAACAACAGAACGAAACTGGTCAACTGGCATCCCCAATGCATTTGCCGCCCGCGTTTCACTGAGCAACCCACGCTCAGCCATAGCAAGCAAGTGGTTCTTCGCACCAGTTGGTAGTGATGTGTATGGACGTGCCATTTGGACCCCGTTTGATGTCAGTTACAGGGCGGCTATCACCCCTCAATTGCGGTATTATATTACCACAACATAGGCTAATCGCAAACAGGATGTTGGGTAATTAAGCGGTTAAATTTAAAAATAATGATCAATCTACCGGTATATATGGATTAGTTACAGAGGAGTTATCAATCGAACTACCATTTGTTAAGAATGGGTCGCATGTGATGACAGGCAAT
>CBIHMD010000075.1:0-8793 GCA_966210655.1 uncultured Thalassospira sp. | reverse complement strand
CAATATCACCCCGTGCCCGATCATATCCGGATTGATCAAGGGCGAATGCTAAATGGCCGCCATCGGGTTTTTTGACTGACGTTGCATCACCCCCGGCAATCACGGCAAATAAATCGGACACACCCAGCCGTTCAAGAATACGTTTGCAGGGGGCTGTCGGTTTGTTTGATGCCAGACCGATGATCCAGCCATCGGACGCCAGATTGCGAAGGGTTGCCTCGGCATTTTCAAACAGCCGGGTATGTGCATAGTCGGTGCCGATATAGCGCGTGGTGAAATCGGCTTCGTAGTCATCAAGTTGCGGGCCATCAATCGCAACACCGCGCGCGTTAAAGGCGCGTTTGGTCAACATTTTGGTGCCATCGCCCAGCATCGCTTCGAGTTCATGACGGACGAGTGGCGCAAGGTCATGGTCTGCAAGGGTTTCGTTCATTGCAAACAGCAGATCATCGACCCCGTCAATCAGGGTGCCATCAAGGTCGAACAGGATGAATTTTGCCATTTTGCGATGCTGCCTTTGAAAACGAATACCAGTTTATCGGACCTTAACCGAAATGGTGCCATTAACAAACGGTAACATCTGCTAACACGAGGTAACAAAACGTGATTCTTTCGGGGCTTTTGCCTTTGGGGATTATAGGTTAGGAGTTGTTTCAAATCGGTTGTGACAGTTTCGGACTGGCATATTGTAACCGGCTCGAAAACAAAGGGGACGCCGTGCAACGCATGGCACTACAGGGTTAAAGCATGTCGCGTGAATTAAGTGTTGTGGTTCTGGCTGCGGGTATGGGAACGCGAATGAAAAGCGCGTTTCCGAAGGTCATGCACAAGGTTGCAGGCAAGCCGATGGTCAATCATGTAATTGATACTGCGGCCCATCTGAACGCAGCCAAAACCATGGTTGTCGTCGGACCCGATATGCCCAAACTGATCGATGCCGTTTCCCCGCATCCGACATTCGAACAAACGGAGCGGCTTGGAACGGCGCACGCGGTGCTTGCCGCCAAAGAGGCCCTTCGTGGCCTTATGGGCAATATCCTTGTGCTTTATGCCGATAGCCCGCTTTTTACCGCTGAAACCTTGTCACGCCTTGTTGCCGCGCGTGAGGAGGGCGATCACGCGGTTGCGGTTCTGGGCTTTCGCCCGGAAGACCCGACTGGCTACGGGCGCCTTGTTGCCGATCCGGGAAATGGCGAGTTGCTGGCGATTGTTGAAGACAAGGAATGTGACAATACGCAGCGTGCGATCAATTTCTGCAATTCCGGTGTGATGTGCTTCCGTGCTGAAAGCATGATTGAAACCCTTGAAGCAATTGGAAAAGCCAATGCCAAGGGCGAATATTACCTGACCGACGCGGTCGAGGTGGCGCGTGCAAACGGCAATAGCTGTGCCGCGGTCGAGGTCGCCGAAGAAGAAACCTTTGGGGTGAATTCCAGAAGCCAGCTTGCCGTGGCCGAGGCGCTGATACAGGAACGCTTGCGCGAGGCGGCGATGGCCAATGGTGCGACCCTGATTGATCCGGGATCGGTTTATCTGGCGAGCGACACCAAACTGGGCCGTGATGTGATTATCGAACCAAATGTAGTTTTTGGACCGGGTGTTACGGTTGGCGATGACGTGACGATCAAGGCCTTTAGCCATCTTGAAAGCTGTGTCGTGGGTGATAAGGCCGATATCGGTCCCTATGCCCGGTTGCGGCCGGGGGCGGAAATTGGTGCCGGGGCTAGGGTTGGCAACTTTGTCGAGATCAAAAAGGCCGTTGTTGAAGACGGCGCGAAAGTCAATCACCTGAGCTATATCGGTGATGCCCGGGTCGGGGCAAAGGCCAATATCGGGGCCGGGACCATCACGTGCAATTACGACGGTTACCGCAAACAGCATACCGATATCGGGGCAGGTGCATTTATTGGTTCCAATTCGGCATTGGTTGCCCCCGTAACAATAGGTGAGGGGGCCATTATTGGTGCTGGCAGCACGATTACTGGCACGGTCGAGGCCGATGCCTTGGTGATCGAGCGCGCACAACGGCTTGATAAGCCGGGGTGGGCCAAGTTATTTCGCGAAAAGATGAAGGCCCTTCTGGGCAAATAATGGTAATTGACGCGCCGCATTTGCGTGCGACGGGCAAAATTTCGACGGGGAAGACAGTAATATGTGCGGTATTATCGGCATTATCGGCAAGAACAGCGTCAGCGACCGTATTCTTGAGGGGCTCAAGCGGCTTGAATATCGGGGCTATGACAGTGCCGGGATTGCAACGCTTGTGAATGGTCATATCGACCGTCGCCGTGCCGAGGGCAAGCTGATCAATCTTGCCAACCGTCTTGTTGAACAACCACTGTCGGGCGATGTCGGGATTGGTCACACCCGTTGGGCAACGCATGGCGTACCAACCGAAAACAATGCTCATCCGCACACCGACGGCAAGGTCGCAGTGGTGCATAACGGCATCATTGAAAATTATCAGGAAATCAAGGCGGAGCTTTCCAGCAAGGGCCGGGTTTTTGCCACGGATACCGATACCGAGGTTATTGTTCATCTTGTGTCGGAATTTCTTGATCTGGGCAAATCGCCGCGTGATGCGGTTGCAGCGACCCTGCATCGCATTGAGGGTGCCTTTGCACTTGTGATCATGATTGCGGGGCAGCATGACGTGATTTTTGGTGCGCGACGCGGTACACCGCTTGCGGTTGGTTTGGGCGAGGGCGAGATGTATCTTGGTTCGGACGCGATGGCACTGTCGCACCTGACGAACCGCCTGATTTACCTTGAGGAAGGTGATTGGGTCGAAGTGACCCGCGATGGCGTTCAGGTCCGGGACGAGCATGATAATGACGTTACCCGCGAAACCAAGCTTTCGGCGGTTTCCGGTGCCATGATGGGCAAGGGTAACTATAACCATTTCATGCAGAAGGAAATTTTCGAACAGCCAGCGGTAATCGGCGATACGCTGCATGCTTTCATCAATCCGGCGACGCGCACGATCAAGCTGCCTGATATGCCGTTTTCGTTTAATGATGTCAGCCGGTTGACGATTGTGGCGTGCGGTACGTCTTACTATGCCGGTATGGTGGCAAAGCACTGGATTGAACGCTATGCCGGACTGGGCGTTGATGTTGATATCGCGTCCGAATTCCGTTACCGCTGCCCGCCGCTTCCAAAAGGGGGCGTTGCGCTGTTCCTTTCGCAGTCGGGCGAGACGCTTGATACGCTGGCAGCCCTTCGTTATGCGAAGTCCAAGGGCCAGAAAATTGTTTCCATCGTCAATGTTGCCGAAAGCACGATTGCACGCGAAAGCGATGTGGTGTTGCTGACCTATGCCGGGCCGGAAATCGGTGTTGCCTCGACCAAGGCCTTTACCACGCAATTGACGGTTCTGGCCTGTCTTGCGGTGACGATTGGGCGCGATAACGGGACGCTGGCCAAGGACGAAGAGGCCGCCATCGTCAATGCCCTGACCGAAGTGCCAAAACATGCGGCGGAAGTTCTTCATCATGACAATGAGATTCGCGAGCTTGCGATCAATATCGCCGATGCACGCGATGTGCTTTATCTGGGGCGTGGTCTTGGCTATCCGATTGCGATGGAAGGGGCGCTGAAGCTAAAGGAAATTTCCTATATCCACGCCGAAGGATATGCCGCGGGCGAGATGAAGCACGGCCCGATTGCCCTGATTGATCAGTCGGTACCGATCATCGTGATTGCGCCGTCCGACGAGCTGTTTGAAAAGACCGCATCGAATATGCAGGAAGCAGCCGCACGCGGCGGGCGGGTGATTTTCCTTTCGGATGCAGAGGGACTTGCGAAGCTTGGCGATATGGCATCCGCCACGGTTGAACTGCCAAAGGTTGCCGATTTCGTCGCCCCGATCCTTTATACGATTCCAGTGCAGATGCTGGCGTATCATGTGGCTGTTCACAAGGGTACGGATGTTGATCAGCCCCGTAACCTCGCCAAGTCGGTTACGGTGGAATAAAACTCTGCTGCTTTCTTCTGGAAACACAAACACCCCGCAGTCCATGACTGCGGGGTGTTTGCATATAGAGGAAGATACCCCATGCGATGTCAGTCAATCGACGGGAAGTCGACGACAGTGTCATTGATGCGGTTGAAGATGTTGGTGAAGGTAATCAGGGAAATCGCAAGGCTGATTTCAACCAGTTGGGTATCGCTGTATCCGGCAGCCTTGATGTCGTTGAAGTCAGCTTCGGCAACCGTACCGTTTGACTGTTGCAGCGCACGGACAAAGCTTATCAGGGCATCGCGTTTCGGGTCGCCGGTCGGTTTGCCGTTGCGAATATCAGCAAGGGTGTCCGGGGCAATACCTGCCAATTTGCCGAGGAAGCTGTGGGCTGCGACACAGTAATCGCAACCGGCAACCTCACTGACCACCAGCTTGATGGTTTCGCGATCCTGTTTGGAAAGAGTGCCTGATGCCAGAACACCTTCGGCATTCAGAATGGTTTTGAGCGTATCGGGTGCCAGTGATCCGATAGTGGCATAGGCATTTGGTACGCTGCCTGCGGCCTTTTTGACCTGGGTAAAAACTTCGGCGGTTGCACCAGTTGCGGTTTCAATCGCCGGATAAGAAATACGAGACATGATGTGTAACTCCTTGGTGTAAGTTCGTGCTGTCTATGAACAGACTTTACGACCGAGAAATGAGTTTGTTAGTGTCATTAAGTGTTGAAAATATGCTCTATAGTCTCATTTTAGGGGGTGATGTTGCCAAGTGCCGATTGGCTTAGCCAACTGTTTGCCCTGATGCCGGTAAGTGGCACTCTGGATATTCGTTGTTCCTTTGGTGCGCCTTGGGCATTGCCTCATAATGCTGTAGCCAAAGGTGAAATCCCCTATCACATCGTGCTAAAGGGGGAAGCGGTTCTGGATGACTGGGCTGGGTCGGGAAATACCCGTCTGACGGCGGGGGATATCCTGTTGTTACCGGGGGGCGGGGAGCATTACCTGCATGACGGCAGTGGACACCGAGCCAAACCGGTGGTGCGGCGATATGGGACAAATGTCGTCATCAATGAAAACAGCGGTACGGGCGAGCCGTTCGATATGCTGTGCGGCAGCTTCTTTCTGGCATCCCCTTATGATCGGGTATTGCTGCGTTATCTGCCCGAAAGGCTGATTGTTCGTGCTGGTATTGAGACCGAAAGCCGGGCAAACAGTGCGACCGGTAGCCGTCTGGCGAATCTGGTGGCCCTGATGCGGGCAGAAGCCGATGGCGAGTGTCTTGGTGGCGGGGCGATGCTTAATGCCTACTCGGCGGCTCTGTTCACACTCGCACTGCGTCTTGCCAGTGAAACCGAAACCGCGCCGATGGGGCTTCTGGCTCTTGCGGGGCATCCGCGTCTTGCCCCGGCCCTCGGGGCTATGCTTGATGATCCGGCGCGACCATGGACCCTGCCGGAACTTGCCGATATCTGTAATATGTCGCGCGCTACTCTGGTGCGCCATTTTCAGGAACGTTTGGGCCATTCGGCCAATGACTTTCTGCTCGATATCCGCATGACGCTGGCAGCGAAGGAACTAGGGAAAAGCAATATTTCGACTGGAGCAGTTGCCGATTTGGCGGGCTATCAGTCCGAAGCCGCCTTTCAGCGGGCGTTCAAAAAATATATGGGGGTGACGCCGTCACAATGGCGCCGAGATAGCGCGGTGCGGGCTGTAAGGACGAATGGATTACCAGCGTAATACTATGTGTGTCCGGGATCGTGAGACTGCAAAAAAAACAAAACAGGCTGATGACATCGAAAAGACATCGGCCTGTTTCTGTATTATGCAGTGTGAGGTGTCGTTTTAATCTCTTGGATCAAAGAGACCGGGTAACGCCATCCTTTGGTCCATCCGCATCGTCTGCAATCGGTTTGCGGCTCCAGTATCCGGCCAGAAGCGAACCCGAAATATTGTGCCAGACGCTGAAAAGCGTACCGGGAAGGGCAGCTGTCGGGGTGAAGAATTTCAGTGCCAGTGCTGTGGCTAGGCCGGAATTCTGCAGGCCGACTTCAAAGGCAATGGTGCGGCAAATCTTGCGGTCAAATCCAAGCAGGGCCGTGATGCCGTAACCAAGGGCAAGACCGATGGCGTTGTGCAGTATAACGGCGAAAGCGACAATCAGGCCGACTGTGGCAATTTTCCCGGCATTAAGAGCAACAACAATCGCAATGATCAGCAGGATTGCAAGCATTGAGACATAGGGGAAAAGTCCTTCGATCTTGCGGATCCATTTCGAGGCGAATTCATTCAGTGCCACCCCGATCGCAACAGGGACAAGAACCACCTGAAGAAGCGTCATCAACATCGGCTGAACCGGTACATCAATGCTTTGCCCGGCAAAGAAGGATGCCAGAACCGGGGTCAGGAAAACACCGATAATGGTGGAAGCCGCGGTCATCGAAATCGACAGCGCGGTATCCCCTTTGGCCAGATAACACATGACATTGGATGATGTGCCGCCCGCAACGCTGCCGACCAGCAGCATGCCGATCATCAGTTCAGGCCCAAAACCAAACAGGGTTGCCACCGCCCATGCGGCCGCAGGCATGATCAGAAATTGCAGCACCACACCAACCGCCATCGCTTTGCGGCTTTTTGCAACATTTGCAAAATCGCGCGTGGTTAGCGTCAGGCCCATCGCCAGCATAATGACCGTCAGAAGCGGAATGATCGCCCCGCTCATGGATGTAAAAGTCCCCGGTACAAAATAGGCCAGCAGCGACAGAAGTGCGGCCCATAGAGGGAAAAGTTGAAGAAGCACGGATGTTCCTCCTGCCCGTTTGTATTTATGTTGTGGAGTTGGGGTATCAAAACTGTCTGGATATGTTCAGACCTGTCGTGCAGATACCCGTTACCTAGGTGATTGACCTGTATACAATCTTTTGCCCTGCAGCAAGAGACGTATGGTCGGTTCCAATGCTGAGATTTGCTTCACACTCACAGGTTTGTGTTGAGGAACGTCCTTGCCTCGCCTGCGTTTGAACAACAATCATCATTAATCTGGCAATGATTTAGGACGACGGATTGGCTGTTTCGTACAGCAAGTCATATTCTCCGTCAGTCACATGAGGAGAGGCAACGATGACATCTGGTGTAATTAACCACAGGAAGAAGACCGTCTTTGCGGGTTCCGTGATAATGATAATTTTCGCGCTTGTCCCTTTTGCGCAGACACAGTTGCAGGCGAGAGAAATCCATCGTGAACAGACCGGGCATGGCACGGTCATTGTCGAAGAAGTCGCAACCGGGCTGAGTTATCCTTGGGCGATGGCTTTCCTGCCGGATGGATCAGCTCTGATTACTGAACGGGAAGGCAGGCTTCGACTGATGGCACCGGATGGAAGTTTGTCCGCGGGGCTAAGTGGCGTGCCCGAGGTTTATGCTTCGGGGCAGGGCGGGTTGCTTGATGTTGCGCTTGATCCCGATTTTGAAAACAATCGGCAGATTTATCTGAGTTACGCCGAGCCGCGCAGTCAGGGAGAAAATGCGACGGCGGTGGCGCGCGCGGTTCTTGATGACAGCAACAAGTGGCTATCGAACGTCGAAGTCATCTTTCAACAGCAGCCATCCTATAGCGGTAACAAGCATTTTGGATCGCGGCTGGTATTTGCGCCGGATGGCAATCTCTTTGTGACATTGGGCGAGCGATCTTCATTGCGGGACGAGGCACAAAATCTGAGCAATCACCTTGGAACGGTTGTGCGTGTTGCGCCGGACGGTTCTGTACCTGCTGACAATCCCTTTGTCGGGCGGGACGGGGTCATGCCCGAAATCTGGTCTTATGGCCATCGCAATCCGCAAGGGGCGGCATTGAATCCAGAAAGCGGAGAGTTATGGCTTCATGAACATGGCCCCCGCGGCGGAGACGAGGTGAATATCCCTGAAGCCGGAAAGAATTATGGTTGGCCGGTCATAACTCACGGACAGGAATACTTTGGCGGCGAGATAGGCGTCGGTAAAGAGAAGGAAGGCCTGGACCTGCCAATCCATTATTGGGTCCCTTCGATCGCACCGTCGGGCATGGCGTTTTACACCGGTGATCAGGTTGATGAATGGCAGGGTGATATCTTCGTCGGGGCGCTTGCCGGTCGTTTACTGGTGCGGCTGGACCGGGATGGGGACCGGATTACCGGCGAGGAAAGAATGCTTGAAGATTTGGGAGAACGTATCCGTGATGTTCGTATGGGGCCGGATGGCATGATATATTTACTGACGGATGCCTCGTCGGGACGGGTTCTGCGTATCCGTGCCAGTGAATAAGACGGTATATCGTCTTGGCCTATGGGGGCATCCGTGATAGCAGTTGGGAAGCATTGCGGTTTGCCTGCAAAAGATGATATTTATTCATCTGATTGATGGTGGTAGCCGATGGTTTCGCAAGCGCGAAAAAATCGCTGAAATCATGACATTTTTGCGACCTTCCTCTCTCTTCTGTTGACAAAATCCGATGGCTTCAATACATCCTATTGGCACTCGCCGGGGGTGAGTGCTAATACGGGCTCATCCCGGTTAGTTTTGTACTTAATCGAGCCATACTTAAACACGGAGTTGTCTAACATGAAGTTCCGTCCGTTACATGATCGTGTGCTGGTGCGTCGTGTCGAATCCGACACCAAGACTGCCGGTGGCATCATTATCCCGGATACCGCGAAAGAAAAACCGCAGGAAGGCGAGATCATCGCTGTCGGTTCCGGTGTTCGCAAAGAAGACGGCTCGCTTGTCGCGCTGGATGTCAAGGCTGGTGACAAGGTTCTGTTCGGCAAATGGTCGGGCACCGAAGTCAAGGTC
>CBIHMD010000074.1:0-8794 GCA_966210655.1 uncultured Thalassospira sp. | reverse complement strand
ATCGAGCGTTTCATAGACGCTGGCCATGTGTTCCTGCGCAATCCGGGGCTTCAGAAGCCGGTGCAGACGGAGCGTTATATCGGCGTCTTCGGCGGCGTAATCAAGCGCCTTGTCGAGCGGCACCTGATCAAAGGTGATCTGGGTTTTGCCTGATCCGCAAACATCGGAAAATTTGATCGGTTTGTAATCCAGATGCAGTTCGGCCAATTCATCCATACCATGGCCGTGGCTTGTGCCGTCCAAAACATAGGACAGCACCATGGTGTCATCTATCGGGGAGACATTGATGCCGTGGCGCGACAATACGATCATATCGTATTTCAGGTTCTGGCCGACTTTGAGAACACCCGGGTCTTCCAGAAGGGGGTTGAGCAAAGCAATCACGCGATCAAGCGGGATTTGTTTTGGCACTTCGACTTTTACCGGTGTCTCGGCGGGGGCCTCGAAATCAAATCCACCCTGGGCTTCGCCGCTTTCACCATGACCCTGTCCGTGCCCAACAGGGATGTAGCAACCATTGCCCGGTTCGGTCGAAAGCGAAATGCCAACCAGCTTGGCCTGATGGGCATTAAGTGATGTGGTTTCCGTATCAACAGCAACCGTACCGGCATATTCAGCCATTGAAATCCAGTGCTTTAGGCGATCTTCATCCTGCACCAGTTCATATTCTGCCTTTTCAACACTGATATCATTGACGCCGGTTCCGGGTTCGACAATGCCGTCGGCATCAACAGAACCACCGAATTTCGCCTTTATTTTAGAAATCAGTGATTTAAAGCCATGTGTTGAAACAAAGCTTAAAAGAACATCCGGATCAGGTTCGCGCAGTTCGAAGCCATCAAGTTTCTCAACAACCGGAACGTCGGTTTTGAGGGTTACCAGATCGCGCGAAACGCGGGCCAGTTCGGCATTCTCGATCAGTTTCTCACGGCGTTTGGGTTGCTTGATTTCTCCTGCACGTTCCAGCAAACCATCCAGATCGCCATATTCATCAATCAGTTGGGCTGCGGTTTTGATACCGATGCCTGGTACACCGGGTACGTTATCAACGGAATCGCCAGCCAATGCCTGAATATCAATGACCTTATCCGGTGTGACGCCGAATTTTTCGAGAACCTCCGGCGCGCCAATGGTGCGATTCTTCATCGCATCAAACATTTGCACCCGGTCCGTGACAAGTTGCATCAGGTCCTTGTCCGAAGACACGATAATCACATCGGAACCTTCGGCCTCAGCCTGTCGGGCGTAGGTCGCGATCAGATCATCGGCCTCGTATCCTTCGAGTTCGATCGAAGGCAGGTTGAAGGCACGCGTCGCATCACGGATAAGCCCGAACTGGGGGACCAGTTCTTCGGGTGGCGGCGGACGGTGCGCTTTGTATTCGGGATAGAAGTCATTTCTGAACGACTTACCCTTGGTATCGAAGATAACCGCCATATGATCAGGTTTGGTATCTTCGCGCAATTTCATCAGCATGGTACAGAAACCATACACCGCATTCACGGGTGTACCATCCGGGCTGGTCATCGGTGGCAAGGCATGGAAGGCCCGGAAAATAAAGCCCGATCCGTCAACCAGAACGACGCGGCGGGGGGATTGACCGGTGGATGGCGCAGAATCTGTCATGCGTCTAATGCTCATTCATTCGTTTGATTTGATGGCCCGCAGAATGCCCGATCCGGCGGGCTAAGTCGAGTGGGGCATCATTGAAAGCGGGAATATATTGCCGGTTTTGGGCTTTGCTCCTGACAGGAGATCGTCAGGAGAGGTCGAGTATTTTAATAATCGTATCGATTACAAAATGAAAGTTTTGATCATGATCGGATTCTGACCATTTATGGCAGCATGTCGCTTTGGGCTTATCAGGACGCACAGGGATTGATATGGTCCATCGCAGTGCAACTTCCCTTCGGGAAACGGGAGAACCGGTCATTGCCGACGATGGAAGATAAACCGGTTTTCAAGCCACAAGGCCTCGGAATTGAAACCGCAGAACCGACGCGCGAGCTGCATGACGACATGAAGCTGGCAAATCGGCGCAAGAAGGCCAAAAAAGCCGAACGGGTTGCGCGGTCCAACGGATTAGGATGGCGTAGGTTCTTCAGTGCGTCCTCGTGGATGCGCTTTCTGATTACGTTCGGAATTTTCGGTCTTTTCCTGCACGGTTTGTTCGTTGTCTTTGGCGTTTATGACCGTAACCAGCGTCTTCCGGCGGTCGACCATTTCGTGCTGCTGATCAAACTCATAATGTTCATCGCACTGATGTACCTGTTTTACGCAATGCTGATGCATTACGGGCCGATCCGCCACAAGGTGCGTGGGATATTCTTCCTTGCACTGGCACCCGTGGCGGCGGTTTGCATTTTCATGATTTATGGCGGCGGACAGCTATTCGGGAGTTTCCTACCGGTTTTGCAGTTCCTGACCCTTACCATCGGTGTAGGGGGATTTCTGCTTTATGTGTTGGGTTACACATGGGTGACTGGTCGCTCTGTTCGGCGCGAAGCTGGTCGTTATGACCGTATGGAGCATGTAAGGAATCAGGTTTCGAAAGCTGGTGCCTCGGGCGGATTGCCGCCCGGTGTAGCCGGAGACCGGCGAAAGGTTCATAAAGCTGGCAGCCTTCGCCTGCGCAAGGATGACGACGGATCATCAAATGGTAGTGGAACCGGTGGCGGTAGCTCGTCAGCGGTAAACAATAAAGTGCGTTTACCGGAAATCTGATCACGAGATCTTGCCAGATCAGGCATGATTTTCCAGCACAACACCTGCCAGATAAAGCGACCCCAAAATCAAAACTCTTTTGGGTTCTGCGACAGCGTTTTTCAGAACAGCCAACGCATCATCCAAGGTTTCGCAGGCATGTGCGTTTGCGATTCCTGCCGTGGTGGCGGCATCGCGCAACGTATCGGCGCTGTGGACTTCGTGATCTCCCGGGATCGGAATGCCGGCAAATGATGTGATATGAGGGGCCAGCGGCTGCAGGAATGCGACTGGATCCCTGTTATCAAGCATTCCCATGATCGCAATGGTGTCGCCTTCGGGCTGCCGGGACAGCCAGTCTGCGATGACTTCGGCAGCTGCGATATTGTGTCCGCCATCCAGAATAAGCTCGCACCCCTCAGGCAGGGCATCGCACAGCGGCCCTTCGGTCAGCTTCTGAAGGCGTGCGGGCCAACTGGCTTGGCTGATCCCGCGGGCAATTGTTGCCAAATCCGGCCCTGCGATATTGGGGATACCGGCATGGCGTGCTGCGGTAATGGCGGTTGCGGCATTGATGAATTGATGGCGACCGGGCAGGGCGGGCAAGGGCAGATCAAATTCTTCTTCGGCTATACAAAGTGTAAAGCCATCCTCGCGCTCGGCGGTGATGCCGAAATTCGTGATCAGGGGGCTTCCGATATCGCCAGCATGGCGGGCAAGCGTATCAAATGCCTCAAGGCTTTGTGGCGCAAGAACACATGGGATGCCCGGCTTCATGATCCCTGCCTTTTCAAAGGCGATCTTGGCAATGGTATCGCCAAGGAAGCCCTGATGATCAAGCGAGATCGGCGTAATGACGGTCAAAGCCGGTTTATCAATCACGTTGGATGCATCAACCCGCCCGCCAAGACCGGTTTCAAGCAGAACAACGTCTGCCGGAATCCGCGAATAGGCCAGAAAAGCTGCTGCCTGGGTGATTTCAAAGAAGGTTATCTGTTCGCCGTCATTGATTGCTTCTACTTCTTCAAGAAGGTCGCATAGCATGTCTTCGGTGATCAGTTCACCGGCCAGACGTATGCGTTCGTGAAAGCGAACAAGATGGGGGGAAGTCGATGTATGAACACGAAGGTCTGCGGCCTCATAGATGGCACGCAGGTAAGCCAGTGTTGATCCCTTGCCATTGGTTCCGGCCAGATGAATGACTGGTGGCAAATTCAGGTGCGGATTACCCAGCTTGTCGAGCAAGCGGGTAATCCGACCTAATGAAAGATCGATCACTTTTGGATGAAGCTGACCCAGACGCACAAGAATCGCGTCACTTCTTGGCGTTGTCACCTTCGGTCTCGGCCTTTTTCGCGGGTTTCTTTTTCGCATCCTTGATCGGAACGATCGCGGCACCCGGCTTGGTGCGACGGATCATGTCGATCAGGCGGCCGATGGTTTCATTCAACCCACCGCGCGGCACGACCATATCGACCATCCCGTGGTCCAGAAGATATTCTGCTGTCTGGAAATCATCGGGAAGCTTTTCACGAATGGTGTTTTCAATCACGCGACGACCGGCAAAACCGATCTGTGCGCCCGGTTCTGCAATCTGGATATCGCCGAGCATCGCGAAGGATGCCGAAACACCACCGGTGGTCGGATCGGTCAGAAGGACGAAATAGGGCAGGCCCTTTTCCTTGACCTTTTCGATCGCGGCCGTGGTGCGTGCCATTTGCATCAGGCTGAGAATGCCTTCCTGCATGCGTGCGCCGCCCGATGCCGGAACGATGATAAGGGCCGCGTCCTGAACGGTCGCTAGTTCGGCAGCCGCGACAATGCCTTCGCCAACGGCAGTACCCATCGATCCGCCCATAAAGGAGAAATCGAATACCGCAATGACGGTTGCATGGCCGCCGACTTCCCCGTGGGCAACAGCCAGCGCATCCTTATAGGTTGCTTTGGCCTGTGCTGCTTTCAGGCGGTCGGTGTATTTTTTCTGATCGCGGAATTTCAGCGGATCGACCGGAACATTCGGCAGTTCGATGGTCTGGTATTTACCATCATCGAACAGGAGTTCCAGACGTTCCTTGGCGGAAATACGCATGTGATGGCCGCAATGCTGGCAAACATGTTTGTTCTTTGCCAGGTCACGGTGGAAGATCATCTGTTCGCAAGACGGGCACTTATGCCAGAGATTTTCGGGCACTTCAGTGCGGCGAACAAGTTTCTGAATCTTGGGACGGACGAATTCTGTCAGCCACGACATATCGGATACTGATCCTTGGTTTTGCCTATATCGATCATTTCACTGCAACGCGCAGCGTTATTTACGCGCGTTACGTACCCCGTCTGCAAGTTCGCGAACAAGGCCTGTGACCATAGAGGCGGTCTTATCGGTGGCCTTGCCGTTTTCGTCAAGACTTTCGGCAATTTTTGATACGATTGCCGACCCGACCACAGCAGCATCCGCCTGTCGGGCAACTTCTGCGGCCTGGGTCGCATTCTTGATACCGAAACCAACGGCAATCGGCAAATCCGTATAGCGACGCAGGCGCGCCATGGCTTCGACAATCTGGTCATTGGTTGCCGAACCGGCACCGGTAACGCCAGCAACCGAGACATAATAAACAAAACCTGACGTATTCTGAACGAGTTTCGGCAGACGTTTGTCATCGGAGGTCGGTGTTGTCAGGCGAATGAACGACAAACCCTTTTCCACGGTCGGGACGCAAAGTTCGGCATCCTCTTCGGGTGGCAGATCGACAACAATCAGGCCATCAACCCCTGCATTGCGTGCATCTTCAAGGAATTCGGCAACGCCATAGATATAGATCGGGTTGTAATAGCCCATCAGAATGATCGGCGTTTCGTGATCCTGATCGCGAAAACCACGGACCAGCGACAGGGTCTTGCGCATATGCATGCCAGACGCCAGTGCACGGAGCGATGCTTCCTGAATCGCCGGGCCATCAGCCATAGGATCGGTAAAAGGCATACCCAGTTCGATCACATCCGCACCGGCTTCCGGCAGGGCTTTCAGGATTTCAAACGATGCTTCCGGGTCGGGGTCACCTGCGGTAATGAACGTAACCAGACCGGCACGGCCTTCTTCCTTGAGCTTGGCGAAACGTTTGGCAATGCGGTCCCGGCCGCCGATGATTGCGTCGCTCACAGTTCTACTCCCAGTGCTTCGGCCACGGTAAAAATGTCCTTGTCGCCCCGACCGCTCAGACACATGAGGATGATCTTGTCCTTGCCCATTTTCGGTGCTTCTTTCATCACCTGCGCGATGGCATGGGCGCACTCCAGTGCCGGAATGATGCCTTCGAGTTCGGAACAGAGTTTGAAGGCTTCAAGTGCTTCCTTGTCACCGATCGGTTCGTAACGGGCACGACCGATATCTTTAAGCCAGCTGTGTTCCGGGCCGATACCCGGATAATCCAGACCAGCAGAAATCGAATCGGCTTCCTTGATCTGGCCGTCATCATCCATCAGCAGATAGGTACGGTTGCCATGCAGGACGCCGGGTTTCCCCGCGCTCAGGCTGGCGGCATGTTTTCCGGTGTGAATGCCGTGACCGGCTGCCTCGACGCCAACAACCTCGACATCCTTGTCATCAAGGAACGGGTGGAAAAGGCCAATCGCATTCGATCCACCCCCGACGGCTGCGATTACTTGATCGGGCAGACGGCCTTCCTGTTCAAGGATCTGTTCTTTGGCTTCGTTGCCGATCACGCATTGGAAATCACGGACCAGTTCCGGATACGGGTGCGGCCCGGCCGCAGTTCCAATGATGTAGAAGGTATCTTCGACATTGGTGACCCAGTCGCGAAGGGCTTCGTTCATCGCATCCTTGAGCGAGCAGGAACCGGATTTGACCGGTTTGACTTCGGCACCAAGCAGGCGCATGCGAAAAACGTTTGGCGATTGGCGCTCGATATCCTTCGAGCCCATATAAACCGTGCAGGGCAGTCCAAAACGTGCACATACCGTCGCGGTTGCCACACCGTGCTGGCCTGCACCGGTTTCGGCGATAATGCGGGTTTTGCCCATGCGTTTGGCCAGAAGGATTTGGCCGATACAGTTATTGATCTTGTGCGCGCCGGTATGGTTCAGGTCCTCGCGCTTGAAATAGATCTTTGCACCGCCAAGATGTTCGGAAAGGCGTTCGGCGTAATAAAGCGGGTTTGCGCGGCCGACATAATGCTTCAGATAATAGTCGAGCTCTTTCTGAAAGGCAGGGTCAGCCTTGGCATCCTTATAGGCCTGCTCCAGCTCGAGAATCAGCGGCATCAGGGTTTCGGCCACAAAGCGGCCCCCGAAATTGCCAAAATGTCCGTCCGGATCGGGAAGGGCACGATAGCTGTTAAGCGCGGTTGGTGCAGACGTCATAGGATTTCCCCGTGGATGGGCCGCGAACGGTGTCGCGACGGCAAAGACATGCGACAGTCATTGGTTCAGCGAGAAGCTGCCGGTGTTAAAGGGATTGGCGGCCTTAACGCTGGTTCCTTTTACCCGTGGCCGGGCAAAACGGATTAATGGGCTGCGTGCTCGGCCTGGGATTTGTCGAAAATATATTTCTTCGAGCAGTAAGGGCAGACCACCTCGCCCTTTTCCTCGAGATTGAGGTAAACGGTGGGGTGACCAAGGTGGCCTTTGCCGCCGTCACAGGCAACATTCAGGCTGCCGACTTTGATTTCTTCGGTGATCTTCATATATCCAGCTTCCCAGTTAGCACAGGCATAGGTGTTGCCATCGGTTGATCATCGGCCTGAAACAGGTCCAAGAGCCATTGACCCCGCTTTCATGGGGATGATACCGATTGCGCATATTCAATCAACACTTCCGCATGGTCTTAGCGCAAACAAGCCACGCGGAAAAGAGCGGAGATCACGCTTTCATGACTGCAATGCCCGACTACGCCATCGAAGTCGAAGGGCTGACCAAGCTCTATAAGGGCGCGAACGGTGAAAAACTGGCGCTCGATAACGTATCGCTGAAAATTCCGCGCGGTTCGTTTTTTGCTCTTCTTGGCCCGAATGGTGCTGGAAAATCCACATTTATCAATATCCTGGCCGGTCTTGTCACCAAGACAAGCGGCACGGCAAAAATCTGGGGCTACGATATTGAGGCAGAGATGCGCGCCGCGCGTTGTTCCATCGGGATCGTGCCGCAGGAACTTAATCTGGATGCATTTTTTACGCCGCGTCAGGCGATGGAATTGCAGGCCGGTTTGTATGGTGTCCCCAAACCGGAACGCCGTACGGACGAGATTCTTGCCGCCCTTGGACTGTCGGATAAGGCCGATTCCTATTCCCGGTCGCTTTCGGGCGGGATGCGTCGGCGTCTTCTGGTTGGCAAGGCGATGGTTCATATGCCGCCGGTTCTGGTGCTGGATGAGCCGACGGCCGGGGTTGATATCGAACTGCGTCAGCAGCTTTGGGCCTATGTGAAGGAACTGAACAAGGCGGGCGTTACGATTGTTCTGACCACGCATTACCTTGAAGAAGCCGAAGAGCTGTGCGACGAGATTGCGATCATCAACAAGGGCAATGTGATTGCCCATGAAGACAAACGCAGCCTTCTGCGCCGGATCGACCACAAAACGCTGGTTCTGACAGTTAAAAACGAACTTGATGCCCTGCCAGAAGCCCTAACTCCTTGGGGTGCGGAGCTCAAATCAGCAAACCAGATCGCGCTTCATTACCGGCCCAGCAACACCCAGATGGCTGAAATTCTTAATGCCATTCAGGGCTGTGGTCTTGCCATTACCGATCTGTCGACCGAGGAAGGCGATCTTGAAGATATCTTCCTGATGCTGACGCGCGATAATGACAAGGCCCGTGCGGGCAAGGCCGCCTGATTTTTCAGGTAGTCGCTGGATTATCCAAAACCCTGCAAGTTGCTTGCAGGGTTTTGTTTTTTGGCCTTAACTTGGCTTTCAAATGTAAACCAGGATGACCTCGGGGGCGGCAATTAACCACATGTTGAAAGCATTGCTGCGGTTTTCCGGGCTTGGGTTCTTGCTTTTGCTGGTTGCCTTCGCCCCAACGGTCATTCCTGCCGGTGATCCGATTGGCAGCGTCAGAAGTACCAAAAGCGCATT
>CBIHMD010000073.1:0-8826 GCA_966210655.1 uncultured Thalassospira sp. | reverse complement strand
CGTCAAGTTATGGGTCACCTTCTCGGAGCGATACCGCTCCTGGTTCTGGTTGCTCGGAAACGCCATCTGAACATCAAACAGATTTTTCTGGATAAACTCGCCGGACGGGTCCTTAAGGGCTACAAAATACTGGAGTTTTGCGTTGCGCCCCTGTGCTGCCGGGCCCAGTTCGGCATTGATGATCGGGCTGATGACGACGTTCAGAACCTTGTCATCAAGGTCATAACCGCAATCGCCCAGATATCCGCCAAATTCGGCTTCAAGGATCACATCGGTCAGATCTTTGCCCTGACCATTGAACTGCACCAGACGGGCGGTATCATTGGGCAAAAAGGCCCGCGGGCATGCCGGGACCGGCGGTTCTTCGAACGTGCCGCACGCTGCCAGAAAACCGGCAAACGACACCAAACCCAATGCACAAATACGCCGCAGTCCGTTCGCAATCGTCATCCAAGCCTCTATGGAACTGGTCAAATTCGCTGTCATGCCCCATCCGGGCACAGCCTCGCGCAGTCTATTCGCTCCGATATGGCGACACAACCCGCTTCCGTTTGAAATCAGTGCATTCACAACAATTGCCACCAATACATGCATCCACATCCATCTTTGCACAGTTTTACACGGTGTCTGTCATTGCACGTCCGGTGCTGGCGGGTTATGTAACGAAGACACTTGAATAATCGCGCGGCTGGTGTCGCGCATCATGAACATTCGGACCCGTATCATGTCTGACAAAGCCGACCTTCGGATCATCCTTGCCAACCCGCGCGGTTTCTGTGCTGGCGTGGATCGTGCGATCGAGATCGTCGAAAAGGCGCTGGTGAAGTACGGCGCGCCGGTCTATGTCCGCCACGAAATCGTCCACAACAAATTCGTGGTCGACCGCCTGCGCGACATGGGGGCGGTTTTTGTCGACGAACTTGACGGTGTTCCCGACGGGGTTCCGGTGATCTTTTCCGCCCACGGGGTGCCGAAATCGGTCCCCGAAGCCGCCGAAAACCGCCAGCTTGAATATCTTGATGCGACCTGCCCGCTGGTCTCCAAGGTCCATCGCGGTGCGGAACGCCACCATGCCGATGGCAAGCATATCCTTCTGATCGGCCATGCCGGGCATCCCGAAGTCATCGGCACCATGGGCCAGTTGCCACCGGGCAGCATGACCCTGATTGAAACCGAAGAAGACGCCGAAAACCTTCAGGTCGAAAACCCCGAAAACCTTGCCTTTGTGACCCAGACCACCCTGTCGCTGGATGATACGGCCAGGATCATCTCGATCCTGCAAAGCCGCTTCCCCGCGATCGAGGTCCCGAAGAAAGAAGACATCTGCTATGCGACCACCAACCGCCAGCACGCGGTCAAGCTGATCGCAACCGATGCCGATGCCATTCTGGTTCTGGGCGCGCCGAACTCGTCGAACTCGAACCGTCTGGTCGAAGTCGCGAAACGCGAAGGATGTGACCGCTCGGTTCTAGTCGAACGCGCCAGAGATATCGACTGGTCCAAGCTTGAAGGCATTTCGACCCTTGGCATTACCGCAGGCGCATCCGCCCCGGAAATTCTGGTCGAGGAAGTCATTGATGCCTGCCGCGAACGTTATAACGTCACGGTCGAAACCCTGACTTTGACCAATGAAAACGTCACCTTCAAGCTGCCCCGTCAGCTTGCCAGCTAACCCCGCTCTGATGCAGGAAATCCGGATATCCCATGGCCGTCTATACCGACGTTTCTGACGAAGATATCGCCCGTTTTGTCGCCGAATACGATATCGGCAACGTGATTTCGTTCAAAGGCATCGCCGAGGGTGTCGAAAACACCAACTTCCTGCTTCAGACCGATCAGGCATCCTTTATCCTGACCCTGTATGAAAAGCGTGTGAACCCGGATGATCTGCCGTTCTATCTGGGCCTGATGAATCATCTGTCGGCCAAGGGGCTGAACTGCCCGACCCCGATCCACGGCAGGGACGGGGTTGCGTTGCGTCGCCTTTGCGGACGTCCGGCCGCCATCACATCCTTCCTGAACGGCATGTCGCCACGCCGGATCATGCCCCATCACTGCACGGGTCTTGGTGCCGCACTGGCGCAATTGCATACCGCCGGTCAGGATTTCGAAATGTATCTTGGCAATGCGCTGAGTGTGAAGGGATGGCGTCCGCTGTTTGAAAGCTGCCGTGCCGATGCCGACGGCGTTCAGCCCGGCCTTGAAAAACTGATCGAGGATGAACTGGCCTTTCTTGAAGCAAACTGGCCCCATCAGTTGCCTGCGGGTGTGATCCATGCCGACCTGTTTCCCGATAACGTGTTCTTCTTCCCCGGCAAGGACGACGTATCCGGCCTGATTGATTTCTATTTCGCGTGCAATGATCTGCTGGCTTATGACATTGCGATCTGCATGAATGCCTGGTGCTTCGAACCCGATAACAGCTTTAACGTCACCAAGGCCCGCAACCTGCTATCCAGCTATGGCAAGGTGCGCGCATTGTCCGATGATGAACTGGCCGCCCTTCCGATCCTTGCGCGCGGGGCCTCGTTGCGGTTCCTGCTGACCCGTCTTTATGACTGGATCAACACGCCCAAGGACGCGCTGGTCACACCGAAAAATCCGCGCGAATACATCAATAAACTGCGTTTCCATCAACGCATCGACAGTGCCAGCGCCTATGGCCTGGGCGAGGAATAGAATTACATGACCGGAACTGGCGACAAACGCGTCGAAATTTACACCGATGGCGCGTGCAGCGGCAATCCCGGCCCCGGTGGCTGGGGCGCGATCCTGCGATTTAATGGCGTGGAAAAGGAAATGTCGGGCGGCGATCCTGAAACCACCAACAACCGTATGGAAATGATGGCCGCCATCAGTGCGCTTGAAGCATTGAAACGCCCCTGCGTCATCGACATTTATACCGACAGCAGCTATGTGCGGGACGGCATAACCAAGTGGATTTGGGGATGGCAAAAACGCGGATGGAAGACCGCAGACAAGAAACCGGTCAAAAATGTCGAGCTTTGGCAACGGCTTCTGGACGCCCTGAAACCTCATAAAGTTGAATGGCACTGGGTCAAAGGACATGCCGGACACCCCGAAAACGAACGATGCGACGAGCTCGCCCGACAGGCCGTACCAAAATAAACTTGGCGGACAAGTCCTTGAAGCTGCTGGACTTCGATCCAAAGTAGATGGGCCGGGACAGTTTTTGTGAACACTATATGAAAAAAATGAAATCAAACTTGCTTTTGGACTGACTTCCAGATTGAGTAAGAACAGTCTTAGGGGTATTGGAGCCCACCCGAAGGTCGAGTATGGTTGCAATTAACTAGTCGATAGTGGGTGCCGAGGAGAAATACGCTTGTCGCGCGGATCGTACGGCTTTTTACAACGGAAGTCGCTTAGCAGCCGATTGCTTTTCATCGCGCTGCCGCTGGTTTCCTTGTTCTCCCTCGCCCTGTTCGTTGTCTTCGGATACGTCAGCTATACGGTGCTGCGCGATGATCTGAACGAAAAAATCGAACAAACCGCCGATATCAATGCCCGCGTTCTGGCGACACCTTTCTGGTATCTTGATGTCGACAACATCGAATCAGCCCTGAACGCCATGAGCCGGGACCGCGACATTGTCGCCGTGCAGGCCTTGGGCGCCGATGGCACCGAATTTGCCCATACCGGCGTATCCCAATCCGAGTTGAACGACACCCTGCGTCTGTCGCGGCGCGTGTTCTTTGAACGCAATAATGTCCGCCATGACGTCGGCGAACTGGTGATCTATTTCACAGAAGCACGCGTTCAGGATTTGCTGTTCCGCCGGATGGTGATCGACATGATCCTGTTCGGTTTGCTGATTGCGGTTGTGGCTGCAAGCCTCCTGATCGCGAACAAGCGTTCGATCAAGGAACCGCTGAACCGGCTTTTGCATTCCATCCGCATGACCAAACATGGTCGTCTGCGCCGCCCGGTGGAATGGAACAGTGCGGACGAACTGGGCCTTCTGATCCGTGAATATAACGAAATGGTCGCCCTGCAGGGACAGGCACAGGAAGAAGCCCAGCGCAAACAGGCCCTTCTCGAAGCGACCCTTCACAATATCGGTCAGGGGATATGCCTGTTCGATCAGGACCTCAACCTGATGGTCTGGAACGAACGTTATATCGAATTGCTGAACCTGCCGCGTGATCTGGTCAAGGAAGGCACGCCGCTTTCCGATATTCTGCGTTTCAACGCCGAACGCGGCGAATATGGCGATGTCAGCATTCAGGCGCTGATTTCCGACCGTGTCGCGATTGCGCGCCGTCGCGAACCGTATCGCATGGAACGCACCCGCCCGAATGGCCGGGTCGTTCAGGTTGATCATAACCCGATGCCCGGCGGCGGTTACGTCGCGACCTATACCGACATTACCGAACGCAAACAGACCGAAGCCCGCATGCGCCATCTGGCCGTGCATGACGTGCTGACCAGCCTGCCGAACCGTACCCTGTTCCTGGATCGCCTGCGTCAGGCATTGCTGTCCGCCCGCCGGTTCCAGCGCGGGGTCACGGTCCTGTTTGTCGACCTTGACCGGTTCAAGGACATCAATGATCACTTTGGCCATGACGTTGGCGATCTGATGATTCAGGAAATGGGGCAGCGCCTGTCGCGGATCATCCGTGATTCCGATACCGCCGCCCGCCTTGGCGGCGATGAATTCGCCATCATCCAGACGGATGTGCAGAACATCGAAGACACCATCGCCCTTGCCCAGCGCATCATCGACGAACTTTGCCAGCCGTTCGATTGCCGTGGCATCCGCCTGCATTCGACGGCCAGTGTCGGCATCACACTGTTCCCGGAAGACGGTGAAAACCCCGAACAGCTGGTCAAAAACGCCGATATGGCGATGTATGCCGCCAAGGCCGAAGGGCGCAACAATTACCGCTTCTTCCTGCCGTCGATGCACGAGAGGGTCAAGGAACGCAAAACGATCGAAGAAGATCTGCGCAACGCGCTCGAATATGACCAGCTTGAACTTTACTATCAGCCGAAAATCGATTGCCGCACCGAAAAGGTCGTCGGGGCAGAGGCGCTGGTACGCTGGCACCACCCGGATCGTGGCATGATCCTGCCGGGCGAGTTTATTTCGGTGGCCGAGGAATGCGGCCTGATCAACCGACTGGGTGCGTGGGTTCTGGACAAGGCCTGCAAACAGACGCAAATCTGGCGTGAAACCACCTTGCCGGGGCTTCGCATTGCGGTAAACCTGTCACCGGCACAGTTCCAGGACGCCGAACTGGTCAGTTCCGTCACCCAGATCATGGATCAGACCCGCCTGCCCGATGGCACGCTGGAACTTGAAATCACGGAATCGATCCTGATGAACAACCCGGAAAAAGCCGTTTCGACCTTGAACGAGCTTAAGGCCCTTGGCGTGCGCATCGCGATTGACGATTTCGGTACCGGTTATTCCTCGCTGAACTATCTGAAACGTTTCCCGGTTTCCTCGATCAAGATCGACCGGTCATTTGTCAACGACATCCATGTCGATATGGATGACAAGGCGATTGTCGATGCGGTGATCGGATTGGGTCACAGCCTTAACCTTGAAGTCGTCGCCGAAGGTGTGGAAGAAGTCGAACAGCACGAATATCTGCGCGACAAGGGATGCGACTTCATTCAGGGCTTCCTGTTTGCCAAACCGTTGCCCGCCGCAACCTTTGAAAGCTGGGTTCTTGAACGCCATGGCCGCGAGCCAGCGCGAGTTGCCGTCAAAAGCTGATCAGGGTTTACCTGCATGGCGTTACGTGCGTTTTCCGATATCATCGCCGAAACGGCTGCGCAAAAGGGCGGCATGGATGCCGTTCAATCCCGGCTGATCACCCCCAAAACCCCGAATGAAATCCGCGACATTCCAGCGGACCGATGGTTATCGGCGATGACCATGTGCGTGTTTCAGGCAGGGTTTAGCTGGAAGGTGATTGAAAACAAATGGCCGAATTTTGAGGCCGCCTATGACGGGTTCGATATCGGCCGCTGGTCGATGATGCATGACGGGGATATTGATCGCCTGATGGCAACCGACGGGCTTGTCGCCCACGCCCCCAAAATCAGATCCGTCGGCCCCAACGCCCATTTCCTGTGCCAGATCGAAGACAGGCAGGGCACGGTCGGCGCATGGTTTGCCGATTGGCAGATCGCCGATTATTGCGACAATCTGCGCATCGTTCAAAAAGGCGGATCGCGCCTTGGCGGTAAAACCGGGCAGATGTTCCTGCGCCGGATGGGAGTAGATACGCTGGTCTTTTCCAACGATGTGATCAAGGCCCTTAACCGTGAGGGTGTGGTGCCGAAAATGCCATCATCGGGCAAGGATTTTACCGCTGTTCAGGATGCGATTAATCACTGGCACGGCGAAACCGATCACCCCCTGACCCAGATCAGCCAGATACTGGCATTGTCGGTGGGCTGACTAGCCAGCCCACCGACAAAGTTATTTGGCCTTTAACAGAAATCCCCGTTTCCGTTACGCATTCATCCCGCTATCGACCGTGAATTCCGAACCGGTGACAACCTTTGCCTCCGGCCCGGCAAGCCATGCGACAAGCCCGGCTGTATCATTGGCATCGCTGTAATCGGGGATGGCCATGACGCTGCGTGCGGCATCGGCGATATCGCCTTCTGCCGGGTTCATGTCTGTTTCGGTCGGTCCGGGGTGAACGATATTGACGGTGATCTTGCGTGGCCCCAAATCGCGGGCCGCCCCACGGGTAAAGCCGATAAGGGCCGATTTTGACAGGGCATAAAGGCTTAAGCCCGGCCATGGCACCTGATGCGCAAGGTTGCTGCCGGTCGTAATGATCCGACCGCCATCGGGCATATGCGCCAGTGCTGCCTTGGTCGCGACAAAGACAGCACGCACATTGACATCGACCGTCCGGTCGAACTGCTCGATGCTTAATTCATCGACCGGTCCCATTTCGATAATCCCGGCATTATTGACCAGAATATCGATCCTGCCGAATTTCGCGGCAGCTTCGTTAATCGACGCCTCAATTTCCTGTGCTTTGCGGTTATCGGCCTTGATCGCCAATGCCACACCACCCGCCGCTTCGATTTCACCGGCAACGTCACGTGCCCGGTCCGGCGTGCTGACATAGGTGAAGGCAACTTTGGCACCTTCACGCGCCAGACGTTTTGCAATGGCGGCACCGATTCCACGGCTGCCGCCGGTAACGAATGCGACCTTTCCTGCAAGGTTCTGCATGATGAACTCCATTTATGTAACGATCACTACACAATTCCTGACAGGCTTGCATTTTTCCGTCAAGTGATTTATTTAGTGATCGTTACATAAATGGATGAGCACAAGATGGCGCCACGCGGAAGACCACGCGCATTCGACCGGGACGACGCCTTGAACAAGGCATTGGCCCTGTTCTGGGAACGGGGATATGACAACACGTCCATGGCCGATCTGAGCGCAGCAATGGCATTGAGCCCGCCCAGCATCTATGCCGCCTTTGGCGGCAAGGAAACGCTGTTTGACGAGGTCATCACGCATTACACCAAACATCATGGCGCATCGATCTGGGAAAATCTGGACCGTTTCAAACTGGCACGGGAGGCAACACAGCATGTGCTGATCGCGTCCGCCAATGCCTTTACCCGCGATGATGCCCCGCGTGGCTGTCTGGTTGTTCTGGCGGCACCACAGGCGGAATCAAACCATGCAACGGTCAATCAGACCCTGCGCGGCCATCGCCGCAAGGTGACGGAAATCCTGAAAAACCTGTATGAAGCAGGCTTGGATCGCGGCGACATCCCGCGTGGTACGAATATCGATAAAATGGCGAACTATTACGCGACCGTGCAGCATGGCATGTCGATCCAGGCCCGCGATGGCGCAACCCGCGACGAACTGATCGCCGTTGCCGAGGCCGCCATGGCAACCTGGCCAAGCCTGATCAGCACACCGCTGGCCAAAGCCTGAAACCGGCCCCTACAGCAATCAATCGCCATAATCAATAAATCGCGGTTCCGGCCCCTTCCGGCTTGCCGTCAGCCTTACGCGGGACCGGATGTTCTGTTGATTTACGATCCACCAGATCGACAATTTCGGAAATCACCCGGACCAGTTGGTAATCCTTGGGCGTATAGACCGCCGATACCCCCATCTGGCGCAGGACAAGCATATCCGCATCCGGGATGATGCCGCCAACAACGACGGGGATATGCCCCGCCCCTTGGGCGCGCAATCCATTCACAACCTCGCGCACCAGCGGCACATGCGACCCCGACAGGATCGAAAGCCCGATCACATGCGCGCCTTCGTCAATCGCGTTGCGCACCAGTTCATCGGGCGTCCAGCGAATGCCGTCATAAAGCACCTCGATCCCGGCATCGCCCGCCTTGACCGCGATCTGTTCCGCCCCGTTGGAATGGCCATCCAGCCCCGGCTTGCCGACCAGCATCTTCATCCGTTCGCCAAGCTTTTCGGAAACTTCATCCACGCGACTGCGCAGTTTTTTGATGTCTTCTTCGTCGCCGGTCACGATCATTGATGTGATGCCGGTCGGCGCACGGTATTCGCCAAACACCTGCCGAAGCGTTTCCGACCATTCCCCGGTCGTGACCCCGGCATGGGCGCAGGCAATCGAACTTTCCATGATGTTGCGGTCTTCGCGGGCGGCGGCTTCAAGACCGGCAAGGCTTTTGGCAACAACAGCCTGATCCCGGCCGGATCGCCATTCTTTCAGTTTTCCGATCTGTTCCTGTTCGGCCATGTCATCGACCGTCAGGATCGATTTTTCACCCGATGTCAGGGGCGATGCTTCGGTTTCGGTATAGGCATTCACACCA